>CAZDJH010000067.1:0-12758 GCA_964505645.1 uncultured archaeon
AAGGAGAAAAAAGATACCTAATTTATTGGAGAATAAACTTATCTTTAGAAAATTATATTAAAATTAAGAGAATTAAAAAAAAAACAATTGATTATTTAGAATTATTCTACCTTTCGTATTAAATACCATATTCCCGCTATAATTGCAGGAACACCAGCAATAGTAATGATTAATACAAGCGCCAAAAGCCAAGTGTTTATCCAGTAAATATACGGAAGGTTACCTATGGGAGTATCCCAGTTTCCTCCTAAGAATACAAGCAACAAAAACATCAAGAACACGAAGAAACCGAAAATACCACTTACGCCCTTGCTTATATCTTGCTTTGGTTTCTTGTCCTTGGGATTCATCCAACCCTTTTCATCTTCTGATAGCAGGCGCGCCCACCAGAGATAAAAGATAATCCCTCCATAACCACAGAAAGGGGCTCCTACAAGTAATAATTCTAAAAGCAGTACGAGGATAAACAATGTCAAGAAGTTTGCTATAGAAAACATACCAAAATCCCACGTTCCATATCCTCCAATCCAACTATTTTGAAGGATCCAGTAAAAGACAAAAACTCCCCCAATTATTACTCCAATAACACCTATCATAAAGAGGACGAACACTTGCCAATGATCCTTAGCTAACTTTTTAAAACGACTCACTTCTGTTAAATCATCATTTTCCATTTTTTTTAATCACACAAAATATAGGTTTTTTAATATTGATTCAAGGTTTTAATTTATTATAAATAAAATGGGGTCCATTTTTTCTAATTTTGTTTCTGTCCTATTCAAAAACATAATTAATTTTCTTACTCAATCTCTTATTATGTTTTTAAGTTCTGAAAAGAGTCCCAACATTTTCTTATTTTCTGATGTAATTTGACAGTTCGTTGCGGAGATATATTTTATGTGTTTTGTATCATCTAAAGTCTGCTTTAACTCTCCGAGAATCTCTTCCACCGTTCGAACTTCAATGCTGATGGGATCTATACCTCCACATAAAATTAAGTCAAGCTTCTTGGCTAGGCCTACATTAGTAATTATGTTAGGAATATTTAACCCATCAATTCCCGCCTCTTTCATGGGAGTGATAATATCTTCGTTTACTATATTTTTATTTTTTTTAGCGCAAAAATGCATCATTGTAGGAATGTTTAATTCCGATACACAATATTGGATTAGCTTATTCATACTTTCCTCCACATATTTACGGTACGATTGTTTCATAATAGTACACTCGCTGGGAGCTAATATAAAGATTGTATCCACGAATTGGCTAATCAATTTAGCATATTGTTCGATTATTTCTCCCGAAAAGGTAATTAATGTCTTAAGAAATTCTGGTTCGAAAATCATCAATTCGGAGGCCACTTGGAGTTCTAGGACCATAGACGCTAACGTGTAGGGGGCTGGAATGTAACCACCAATAAAATTAATTGAATTTCCCCTTGCTTCCTTAATCCCCTTTAGGACTTGATATGTAGTCGATTGCGTTATCTTATGTTTCATGGGGGCTTTAATGATATCATCAACAGAGTGTTTGGCATAATCCCTGCTTTTCCTAATCATATTCTTCTCTTCCCCTAGATTCGAGGTTAATTTAATATATTCATCCAAATCCATTGTTGGAAAGGACAATTCAAAATTATAGGTTTTTTGAAATTCTTTAAACGCATAAATCTGATTTTGAACCGTATCTTCTATTCCTTTTAGTGCCATAAATGATTCAAGGGCAAACAAACAAAACCAAGGCTTGCCCTTTTTTAAGTTTCTATAGAGATTAGTAATATTTCACACCTACCGTCAGTCCTCTTTAACTTCCGTTCCGGGAACTGGCACCGAAGCTGATGTTAAATCCTCTGCTTTCATATAATCACCTAGAGATCTTGCCTCTACTTCCTTTATGTAATCTAGTAATTCTCGCTCGATATCATTGGAAACTTCTGGGCGGACGTGGGAATCAAGGATCTTCTGAATCTTTTCCCCTGCTCGTTCAATTATATCCTTTCCGCCGTTTTTCCACCAAGTGCTCCTCCTATTTCTATCTATTAGATTCGGCATATATAATTCCTTCTTCATGTTTTTAATTGTATGGATCTCACCTAAGAACGTGGCACCTTTTTTTTCACTCGTCGCAACCTTTTCAATTACATCCAGTGCAATGGTTTGTTCGTTGACTTCAATTCCCTCCATAGCTCGTTTGATCATTCCCACCAGATCGTCGTCGATTACTAATAATTCTAATGCTTCCACCAAGGTGGCTTCATAGGTTCCCGCACATGTTATGTAATTAATGCCTGATTGAGCTGCCAATAGGAGTGTTTGCATGCGCTCAATTCCGTTTTGGAGGTCCAGAACCTTTGAATCGGTCACAGCTCCTGGTCCGCGGGAAGGATATCCGTAAAAGTTCGCCAATTGCGAGATCCCTGCGGTAATCAAGCTTGTTTCGATTGACCCCATCGCAGAATTTCCACATTTCATATCAGTTATGTGTGATACAGTTCCAAAAAAAAGCGGGGCACCAGGGTGGAATATTTGTGCGAGTACAGCTCCACCAAGATTTTCAGCATTGATTTGAGTGAGTAACCCCGCAAGACTCACGGGTGCCGAGGAACCTGCCAATGCCTCGGGAGCGACTATTGTTGGTTGCTTGTATTTGGCAAAAACTTCAAATCCGTTAGTCATTATCTTCGGGAAATGCAATGGGCTTGTTGTGCTAAAGAATCCAACTAATCGGGGATTCTTTTGTAATTCTTTATCTCCTCCGCATGCAATAGATACCATATTCATCATATCTTGGGACGGTAAACCTCCAAAACATCCCAATCCATAGGGTTTTCGGGTATTTTTTACCCACTGATAAATGGCATGAGCATGCAAGGCAGTATATTTAACATCATTTGGCCACACATCAACATGTGAGCAATTAATATGTTTTAGTGTATCCACCACCCTAATTTGCTTGATAGTATCATCTAAGACAGTCTTTCGAACCCCTTTTTTTTTTTCGGGGTCATAAATCTTAACAGGCGTTCCAATAGTGGCAAACTGAGTGCTTTTAGTATTTACTTCGAAGTTAAACGAGCCATCGGGACCGTGGAGTGTAAACGAATCGGGAACTTTCTTGATCATTTCATCCACGAGTGATTCGGGAAACTTGACAAAATCGTTTTTTTCATCAACCTCAGCCCCATAATCCACCAATACTTTTTGAACTCCTTTTGAATCTATTTTAATCCCGACTTTCCATAATAATTTAATCGTTGCATTATGAATTTGTTCTATCTCATCTTGCGTAAATACTTTTAACCTATTTAGTCTCATTTTAAATTAATTACATCTATTTTTTTTTATTAATTGATTTATTCTATTTACAGCTTCAAGGGAGTCATCTGCCCACGCATCAGCTCCTATTTGCTCTGCCCAATCCTCCGAAGTAGGGGCCCCACCCACAATTACTTTATATTTCTCTTTTAATCCTCTCTTTTTTAATTCATCAATAACTTGTTTTTGGAAGTCCATCGATAATGTTACCAAACTGGAAAGTCCAATTACATCAGCTTGAACCTCTTCCGCTTTCTTGATGAATTCATCAGCTGGGACGTCCACGCCTAAATTATATACCTCATATCCGTTTGAAAAAAGGAATGATGCAACTAAATCTTTACCAATAGAATGGACATCACTTTCTACGGTTCCTATTACTACTTTGCCCTTTGATTGCCTTATTTCTCCGCTTTCCTTTATTGCAGGATCTATTATTTCATCGATCGTATCTTTCACTATATTTGCTGCGACAATAAGCTCTGGGAGCATAATCTCTTCGTTTTCGAACCTCTCCCCTAAAAAAGCCATTGTATCGCCAATTTTATTTATTAATTGGATAGGCGTAAGCTGTTTCTCATTTAATGCAGATTTACATAGATCTTTTAATGTGTCTACTTCGTAATTCATAATCGCATTAGATAATTCTTCTTCAATAGTCATTTTTCTTCGAATACTCTTTCTTATTTATTAATTTTAAAGTTATTAAAAACATAAACCAATAAAATATTAATATTTTGAATTGATTTTAAAATATAAATTTATCAACTTTTTAGAGTTTATAAAAAATGAACACAAATTCTATGAAAGTGTTATCCCCCGATGAAATTGAACAGATTCACGTCAAAAGCTTAGAGTTATTGGAAGAGATCGGCGTGAAGGTGGAGACCGAGGACGCACGAAATCTGTTAAAGGAAAATGGTGCAATTATAGAGGAAAACGGCGGTCATTTTGTAAAATTTCCCGAAGAATTAGTTATAGAGCAGTTAAAGAAGGTTCCTGACTCATTTTCTCTGTGGGGTCCCGATGGTTCGTTTAGGTTGGATATTGATACGAAGTCGACAAAATTCGCAACGGTGGGAACGCCGGTCAAGATATTTGACCCCACCGTAAAAAAAGGAGTGCGTAAATCTATCCTTGAAGATACAATTAAGCAAATCCGTATTGTTGACTCTTTAGAAAATATTCATTGTTCGCATGTAGATGTATGGCCGAATGATGTTCCTTTTACCGAGTTACATTGGCATACTATGTATGCTTGGGGAAAACATAGCTTCAAGCCCTATGGTTTGGGATGTTATGGAAAAACAGCCTCCGAAGATATGATGAATATCGCCTCGATTATCGTAGGTGGGGACGAAGAATTAACAAGACGACCTAGACTAATCTCCTTTTTTAACCCGACCAGCCCCCTTATGCTCACTAAAATCATGTTGAATGGGCTTTTTGTATTTGCCGAGCATAACCAGCCCATCATTATTGCTCCCGCTGCTAGTGCGGGCTCTACTGCACCAGTGACTTTTGCGGGCCTTTTACTCCAATCGAATATGGAGATCTTATCATCGATCACATTAACTCAATTAATTAATCCGGAAACACCAGTGTTTTATTCCACGATGAATAGTATAATGGATCCCCCAACGGGAAATGTCGCGTGGGGCTCAATTGAAACAGGTTTAATATCTGCGGCCCACGCTCAATTGGCGAGGTTTTATAATATTCCTTCTCGCGGGCCTGGCTGTGTCACAGAATCAAAATGTTTTGACATCCAGAACGGGGCGGAAAGACTTATGACTCTTTTCTGTTCCGCGAAGGCAGGCATTAATTATATAACTTGCGCCGGGACGTATGAATCCTCCTTATCTGAAGCGCTAGAATTGTTGGTCATCGATGATGAATTATGTAGCATGGTAAAGAGGGGCTTAGAAGGAATTAAGGTAAATGAAAATACATTAGCCATTGATCAAATTAAGAAGGTTGCGGATACAAGAAAAGCCTACTTAATGTTACGACATACTGCAAAAAATACCCGCAAACAAATATTCGTTCCAGAATTAATGGATAGGGAACGCAGAAGGAAGTGGGAACGGGGCGGCAGCAAGGATATTATGGAACGGGCACAAGAAAAGGTCGAAAAGATCCTTAACACCCAAGAAGGACCTGGGTATACATCTGAGGTAGATAAGGAATTAAAGACCTATTTAGAAGTCATTTCTTCTCGAACGATGGAAGATTATAGGAAATTAGAGGGAATAGATGAACAGGAAGGGTCTTTGAATGTACCTGGAAATGATAAGTAGTGCAAGAAACTGCCCAAAATTTATTCTCTAATTCTTAATTTAAGGATTAGTTAATAAGTAATTAATTTTTCAGAAATTTTCCTTTTCATTTTTTTTACATTTCATCGGGAACTAAAATGATAAGAAATATCTTTAGCAATAAATTTTTTTATATATTTAACCCAACTTAACGGTAAATAATAAATATGGATGACGAGAAAAATAAAGTCCCCAAGAGCGAGCGGGAAAAAGAAGTTCGTAAAAAATGGGATAAATTAAGGTTCGATACCCAATGTATCGTTGCGGGTGAAGATCCGTATCCTGAGACGTCCCATAGTTTGCGTACCCCGCTCTATGCGACAAAATCGTATGTATACGACTCGCTGAACCAACTGGTAAAGAATCATTATTACTATTCGCGGACGGAGAACCCCACGCTTTATGCCTTGGATAAGAAAATGGCTACTTTACATGAGTCGGAATCTGCACTTTCCGTGGCCTCGGGTATGGCGACAATCCACCTCGCGTGTATGAGCGTCCTCCAAGAACGGGTAGAGCGATTAAGACCTAATAAAATTACCCGATTGTATCCCCAAACTAACCCCGACATAATCCCCAATATAGTTCTTCATAAAAATCAATATACGGGCTCCTTTCGCTTAATTACAAAAATATACCCGCAGATGGGGATTGAAGCCCGAAGGGTGAACTTGAACGATTTGGATGAGGTAGAACGCGCCATCGATGAGCATACAAAGCTCCTTTTTATCGAGACCCCCGCGAATCCGAATGTTGATGTGATTGATATTGAAGCATGCGCGGAACTCATACATGAATACGGGGGAAAATGCATTGTGGATAATACGTGGGCGTCGCCTGCGCTCCAAAAACCTATAACTTTTGGCGCTGATCTGGTGGCCGAAAGCCTAACAAAATATGTAAATGGACACGGAGATTGTTTAGGGGGTGCGATAATGGGCCCAAAAAAGGAGCTCCGAGATATAAGATATTATTGGCTGGAAACTCAAGGTGCCGTGTTAAGTCCCTTTAATGCGTGGTTGATTTTGCGTGGAATTAGGACCCTCGGATTGAGAATGGAGCGTCATAGTTCGAAGTTCCTCCACGGAAGTATATAATTCTGGGAATAAGGAGTCATAGGGTAATGCAATCATAGTATAGAACGTGTCGTATGAAATTAATATTATCATAAGGTAAAGAAACCCAAATAATTGGTTGTTTAAGGGAGGGGTCCAAATTACAATCTCTAAAATAATTAATGGAATCGTTGCGATCATAATGAACGGTTTACGACGACCGAACTTGGTCGAGGTTTTATCTGAAATGTATCCAATGAGAGGGTCGTTTACAGCGTTATAGACCGACCATAAAATAAAGGCTAACATGATATATTTAATATTTAGCCTAACTGCCGAGAAATAGAACGAAAAAACCCACAGGTTAAAGGCACTATTGATAAACCATTGTGAAAATGAACCCATTCCGAAGCTCCATTTCTGAATCGCATCAAACTGTTGCTTTCCACTAGATTCTGTGTCTGACATTTTTTTAATTTAAAAGTTAATTTTTAATTATCTCTAAGAATTTATAATCTAATAAAAAAACATATTATTTTTATATTAAAAAAGAAGGACAAAAAGATTATTTTTTTTTGGGAAACATCATCTAAAAAGCACGAAGAGTTAAATTATCATAACAATTATTGGACTTTTTATAGATATATTATTTAGAGATATTGTTTTATTCTTTAGTCTCAATCCAGTGCATTATTTCCTTTTGAATTTGAATAAATTCCTTGCTAAGTTCGTTTAATCCCTCAAATAACAACTCATAATCTATATTTCCATATTGATGGACAATTATATTTCTCATCTTTATCATTGAAACCCCTTTTTCTGCTAATCCAGAACCAAGAATTCCCAAGTCATACAATTTTAACATGCAACCGGAATATGTATTTGGGGGGTCTTTTCCAGAATTCGCGACTATATGTGTACAAATATCAATGAGTATCTGCGTAAGGATTTTAAATATACGCTCTGCTTTTAATTGAATATCTATATCTTCCTTTAAAGAATCTAAATCCTTTTTAATAATTTGTTGAAGTTTAGGCCAATATTTTTTACATGAAAGAAATTTTTGACGGATCCAATCATAGTTAATGCTTAAATGTTATATTTTTTTAATTATTCAATATATTTTGATTCTTTTAATAAACGTTTATACCAGATCATGTGATCATAATAACGAGGTAGCAATTCTTCGATAAATGCTGGAATGATGTTAGGATTTATTTCGAATAAAACAATCCCTTTAGAGATCACATTAAACTACACATGCAAAGGAAGTGTTTGTATTACGGTTATTTCTGTTTCCTCATAATTCGTTAATTTAGTAGCAGCTTTATGAAGTTCTACTAAAAAATATAATCTTTCTTGGGGATTCATCTCCATATATAGTGGAACTGAAATAAATACATCAATATCACTCCACCATTGATTAGTACCCTCCGCCCAAGAGCCTCCAAGGTACGCAAACTCAACATCATTACTTTTAAAGAGCCCCTTCAAGTTATCGCTAAGTATTTGTGCCATATCCTGGCTGTTTTGAGGTTTATCAATTGTGGAGTTTTTTTTCACTATAGTTTCACTACTTAATTTTAATCTCTCTTTAATAAATATATTATCTTTTTCTTATCTTTTAACCTCCAAAATAATGGCAAGAAATTATAAAAAGATATAAAGATTAAAGAGTCTTTAAATGCCTCCTTGGTGCATTCGAGAAGATGCCCTTAAACATCGCATTGAACTTACCGAGATCTCCCTCATCTAAAATGTGTGGTTTTTCCACTTGGAAGGTTCCCCAATAGGTCTTTGCCAATCTTTTCTGAGATATGCTCGCAGATGTCGGCAATTTCCAACAGCTCATTTTTTCTATGAGGATTTGTTTCTTCCAATGCCTTACTCTTGGCTATTTCTGAATATCGTCTAATAAAATTTTTTGAAACCTTAAGAATGGATTAGAACGGAATCGGAATTTTTTTAGCTTTTTTATCTTCCATTAAACAAGAACAATTCAACTCTATGGAATTATGGATGATCTCAGTTTCTCCCTTTCCTAATTTTAAATCCATGAGCTCCTCTTTGACTTGATGGATTGTTAATTCCTTTTCTTTAATTAATTTATCACCTATAAATGCCTCTTCTTTTCCTTTCTCTTTACCATCAATTATTACTTCTTCGTAAACTGATTTCGTAATGACGAGTTCCTTATATAACTTGGTTAGAATTGGAATAAAATTCATTTGTAAAGCTAAAATCAATGATGAGGAATCTATTTTAATCATCTATCATAAATATGTGTGACAAAGTATTTAAATGTATTTCCATTATTTTTTAAGGGTAAAAATAAAAGTCGCATAAGCGGACTTTATCCGCGCTGTGGGAATAAACTTGATACTTTAATGAGGGGCACATCCACCTATTGAATCATGTAATACTTAAGGCCATAGGTCTTTCCTGGAAGCCTCTCTTTCAAGACCACTCCATATCGTTGGGATTGATTCAGAAAATTAAAAATACTTAATGATAATTCTTGGATTTGCTTCCAAATTAAACTCGGATGGCAAAAGAAATACGCTAAGATATGGGATCCTATGTCAGAACTTCTCTTATTTTTACCTGATTCCACTATAAAATCAATTACTTATCATTTTAAAAAACTTAAAAATGAATCTTAGATTCTTTAAATCATATGGAGAAGGAAAGTAAGGATCCCACGTGCTTTAAATGTAATTCAATCAATTATTGCACCGTAGGTCGTCCAAGTAAAATATTAGACAACTGTCCAATGAAGATTTTCCCAAAAGTTGAGAAAAAGGCTAAAGAAGTATATAAAACCGATGAATATGTCAAAAAAGCAACGAAAAATGCATCAATTGTGGAAGCTGAAGGATATATAAAGTGGCCTCGGTTGAAGGACACGGTTGAATATGCCAAACGGATGGGGTATAAAAAATTGGGTATTGCATTTTGTGTGGGCTTGATTAAGGAGGCCGAGCGTGTTGCCGAAATTCTGGAAAAATACGGTTTTAACGTGGTTGGAGTATGTTGTAAGACCGGCAGCTTGAAAAAAACGGAAATTGGAATTCCAGATGAGTACACCATGAAATCAAAGACAGGATACACGATTGGTTGGATTACTTGTAATCCCGTCGCTCAAGCCTTAATATTAAATGAGATTAATACGGATATGAACATTATCTGCGGGCTCTGCGTAGGACATGATATTACGTTCACTCAGCAGTCCGAAGCCCCAGTGACTACACTTATCGCGAAAGATAGGTCAATGCCCCACAATCCCGCGGGTGTTTTATTTTCTCACTATGGAACAGAGTTTTTCTCAAAAGAGTTCAAAGAAATGAGAACTGCTAAGTAAAATAGATAATTTTAAATTTTAATCTATTTTTTATTTTTATCACAACCTTATTACTTATTCTATAAAGTAAACTTTTAAATGAATTTTTTTATTAAAACTTCCACTTCAATATTCGGTTCTAGCAATAATCTCATCTTGAGCACTCCGGCTTAATTCAGTAAAATAGACCGAATATCCGGCGATCCTCACCACTAATCCTTGGTGGTTTTGGGGGTGGTCTTGGGCATCGCAGAGTGTTTCTTTACCGACTACATTAAATTGAATTTGAAAGCCGCCCTCCGGTTCAAAATAGGTGCGAATAAGGGGAACAAAAACTTCAGAATTCATTGATTTGGGGTGAAATGCAAGAATCAGTGATTCTCCGTTTGTAAGTAATTCATTATTAAGGTTTTTAACTGAATTACAAATTGCTGTGGGACCATTTTTATCCCTTCCGTGTGTAGGGCCGACTCCATTTGAAAGTGGGTCTCGGGACTTCCGCCCATCAGCTGATGCGCCGGTAAAGGTTCCAAATGCTAAATGCAATGAGGTTGAATAAATCCCGGGATTGAACTTGCCGCCCCTATAATTCTCGTATTTTGAAAGTTCCTCTGAGTATAGCTTTACTATATCGGCCGCGATGCTATCGACATAATCTTCATCATTTCCAAATTTAGGTACTTTGTTAATAAAAATTTCCCTCCAAACAGAACCCTTCCTCCCACGGTAAGTTCCCCGGTAATTCTTACTTAGCATTGTGACTAACTCTTCGAAGGATAATTGCTGCTCTTCAAATACCATCTTTTTGATAACGGCAAGACTATCCGCGCACGTTGCTAATCCGATCAACTGAGGCCCCGTAAAATTATAAAACGCTCCTCCACGGGTAACATCAAGTCCCTTTTCAAGGCACTCATCGGTTGTTGCTGATAAAAATGGTTGAGGGTCCAGCTCCGCAATTGCCTTGTCCAGGGCATTCATATTATCTACCATGTTTTTGACAAAAAAGTGAACTTGCTCTTCAAAAGCCTCCCAGAGCAGTTCATATGAGTCAATTGGCTCATCTCTCTGAACCCCATATGTCTTTCTGGAAAACATATCTTTCCCGTTTGTCAGGGTTAATTCTAAGCATTTTACGATATTTAATTGGTTGGAATTGGTAGAGCCAAAGGATTTATAAGGATGTTGGGGCTCTACGCATCCCACTGGAGCATATTCCCTGGCATCTTCTAAATTAAAACCACGATTAACAAGCCCAGGAACCATAACTTCATCGTTAAATAATGCAATGCTCGCCCCAGCTTTAATAGACTCCCCCACCTTAATGAGAAAGTCCTTTGGAGTCTGTTCGGATATACGCACCGAAAAAGTGGGTTGAACGGTCTTTAGGTCCGTATAGGCGTCCAATATTAAATGGGAGAGCTTGTTTGTTGCATCCTTTCCCGTTCTGGTGAGCCCTCCAACGGTCAAATTCTCCGCTATTGGTGGACCTTCCCCTGCATTTACTGCCAAGGAAAAGACATAATTGTAGATGCTTGTTAATTTAATATAGAAGCATTTTAGGAGAAAATCGATTTCCTCTTGATTAATTATCCCCTTTTGTATATCTCCTAAATAATAGGGGTAGAGATCTTGATCTAATCGCCCCACGCTTATCGCAAATCCCCCGTCTTCCAGCCCGCAAATTAATTGGTCGAAATAAATAAGTTGTAATGCCTGTTTGAATGATTCTGGAGCTTTTTCTGAGATATGCTCGCAGATGTCGGCAATTTCCAACAGCTCATTTTTTCTATGAGGATTTATATCTTCTACTGCTTTACTTTTGGCTAATTCTGAATATCGTCTAATAAAATTTCTTGAAGCCTTAAGAATGATTAGAACGGAATCGAAAAAGTTCACCGTATCGGGCGAGGTATCGTCAGATAATTGGTTTAAATAATAATTGGCTTTTTCTATTAAACCATTTATCCCATATTTCAATATATTATGGTGTCCTGGAAAAAAATGCCCGATCCCATTGGTCATTTGGACATCTACCGTAAAGACAATCTTTTCCATGATATTTTTTGCTTCCTCATTCAAGTATTCCAAGTAGCTCCTCCTCACCGTTTTTTCCTCGTTAACCCAATAGGGGATTACTTCTGATTTTAGAAATTGTTTATCCTCCTCTGAGATATGCAATTTTTGTACGGGGCGCTTTTGGTACGTGTCAATATCTTGTTTAACGGCATCAATGCGTACTTCTGGATATAAGGGAATCCCAAACGTCTTGGTGGTGCGATTCCCTACGAGGAACTCATGCTCTCCAATTATCACAGTCATATTGTCCAAGTAATTCTCCATTGCCTTCGCAAACCGAATAACGGGGGGCTCTCCCTTCGTTCTATGGTAGGACTCGGTAAATAATTTCGCCCGTTCAACACAAATCGTATGAGGGGCACTGACTGCTTTACTCTTCATCGCATTAATGCGTTTCCCGTAATTAATGTTGCGATTTTCATCAACTTGCACTTTGTTCACCACTAAGAATTCTATTCATTAACCTAAATATTCAAACCCTACCTTATAAATATATTTGTTTTAAAGCAATATAAAGTTCATAAAATGGTATATTGCTTTTCCGATAATATAAACTTAATGAGGTATCTGTTGCTTTTAAATTAAATTAAATTAAATTAAACTAAACTAAACTAAACTAAACTAAACTAAACTAAACTAAACTAAACTAAAC
>CAZDJH010000068.1:0-12723 GCA_964505645.1 uncultured archaeon
ATCAGAGGAAAAACGGTCTATAAAAGGAAATAAATCTATAATTAATCCGTGAAATAGAGGTGTTCGTCAAATCCTGTTTCGGAGATCAAATCCTGACCGAGCTTCTGAATTCTTTTTTTGGTCGGGTTCTGTAAAATTTTCCGCGCAATTGAAATTACCTTTGATAATTTTCTATCAGAAAAGTCTTGGATAATATTATCATATCTCGCGAAAGAAAATCCCGCGGTATACACCCCAACACTATCGTGGGACGCGTGGGAGGATACTTGCCAGTGCTCCACTTTGAGTTCTATATTTTCTAGTAGATGAGAACTAAAAAACCATTCCAAATATAAGTCCATCCGGTCATCTTTCCTTTTTGTATCCTTTAAGAACTTATATGCTCTTTTGAGTCTGTCAGGATGCATTTGTTTATATACTTTTTTATACCTATCGGTCAGTTTATTCTTCGCATGGGATTGGATATCTTGAATAATCTTAACAACTTCTTGTGCCCTTTCATTGCTGATTTCTTGAGAGACGGAATTAATATGATCATCTATTATCCCTTCAGAGCGCCCCTCTTGGGTGCTGCTCGAGTTCTGTGAGGAGGCATTGGAAGCCGCGGCTTCCAGTTCATCGGGCATCCCGTATATCTCCTTGGGTTGTAAATTAAACAACTCATCCAGTTTTGAGGGATCGGTTTTAGCTCCTTCTAATTTTTCATTAATATCTTGCTGGGTATAACCAATACTTTTAAGATAAAATTTTGCAGACGAGAGCTGATTTTCGAATGCTTTTGATTGTGAATACTGCCCTGAGCCCCCTCCAAACTCCTTTTCCAATTGTTCATCAGCAATTAGGATGACTTTTTCTGGAGTAATTTGGCTAGCCTCGATCGAATCCAATTTATTCAATACATAATCGATTTGATTGGAAGAGAGGTATGATAAATCTCCAGTAGGTCCTATTAACGAAGAAATCTGTTCCAATTTCCTGAGGATGGAGGTTATTTCGCCTTTATCCTTTTTAGGGGCAATTTTAAAAAAGTATTTAAGTGCATTTTGGTTAAAACTCGCAACTATCTTGAGTGCATTTTCATCCAAGGATGATAAATATTGTTGCAATCGATTTGGGTCTTGGAGGTCCTCCGGTAAAGGAAGCGCAAATGCGCGGATGTTCTCGATTATAAATTGGATATAGTCTGATTTTTGCATCGCCATATTTTAACCTATCTTCAAATAAGTTTGTTTAATAATTAAATATAATAAAGATATTAAATATTTAATTGCCATAATTAATATATTAAAAATTAAAAAAGTAAAATTAACAGAGTGAACATGGTACATATTAGAGAGGATGGAAAGTTTAATGAGAATGCCTATTTATTTGATGGAGAATTTTTAAAAACAGAAAAAACTCTTGCGCTCTATGTGATTGAAAATAAGGGAAAGAGGTTAATGATAGATACGGGAGAAAGTTTAAGTGCAAGAAAAATGATAAAGAAGTTAAAAAGTTATGATCTCTATCCCGTTCATCACATCTTATTGACCCATGCCCATTGGGATCACATACAATCTTTACCCAAAATGAAGCGTTTGATGAAGAACAGTGAGATTGAAGTGTTTGCCCATAAAAATGCAATAGATGTATTAAAAAATCCAGAAAGAATGAATCAATTCTTCGGTTATTATGTTGATCCGATCGAGGATGTCACTCCCTTAAAACAAGATGATATCATTAACTTAAACGGGTTAAAATTGAAGATTCACGAGTTTTTTGGGCATACCCAAGATTCCATTGCGATCCAAGATTTAAAGAACAGAACTCTTTATGTGGGGGATGCGATCCTCGATAGAATAGATAAAAATACGTTTGTTCCTGTATTGTTTGGTCCAGATTTCGACGAGGAGAGTTTACTCAATACATATAAGAAACTCAGAAATACAGAGGATGAAATCGATTCCCTCGCGCTTGCTCATTACGGGGTATGGAAAGGGGAAGATCTTGAAATGTTTTTAAACGAAATGGAGAATCTTTATTTTAAGGCGAAGGAAACCTTAATTGAACTCTATGAGGAAAATCCTTCGATAGAGTATATTACAAAGGGATATCATGATAAAATCGTACCCAAGTCTGAAATCTTTTCGGAAGATAAATTAATGGGTCTACAATGGAATATAGAGCAAAATCTCCAAACTATGAAAGCCGCGGGATTTATTGAATAAAATAAATCTTTTTTTTATAAATTTAAATACAAAAATAATTATATATACAAACATATTTTCAACTAATTTAAACTCAAGGTGGTAAAAATGGTAAGTAAAGGAATGCGTCGCGTTTTAAATCTACTCGAAAAGCGCAATGAAATGGAAATAAAAAAGAGGGTTACTGAGTCGAGAGAGAGTTTGGAACAATTAGCGTCCTTAGTAAAGCTTCCCGATGATGTTCAAATAACTAAAGTCAACAACAAAGGGATTGAGGCGGTATGGATAGATACACCCCAAACGAATCCCGATAATGTCATTTTATATCTACACGGCGGGGGGTATATGGAAGGATCACTTACATCCCACCAAGACTTGGCGATGAGAATCGGAAGGGCCTCTAAAGCCCGAATCCTTTTGATAAATTATAGTTTGGCTCCCGAAAATCCTTTTCCCGCTGCTTTAGATGATACTATTTCGTACTATGAGTGGCTCACGGAAGATCAAACCATTTCACCGTCAAAAATCATAATCGGCGGAGATTCCGCAGGAGGAGGGTTAACCATTGCAACCCTTTTAAGACTTAAGGACTTAGAAATGGAATTACCCACTGCCGCGATCTGCCTTTCTCCATGGACTGATTTAGCAATGAAGGGGAAAACCATCGAAACCAAAGCGGACGAGGATATGTTTTTAAAGATCTGGGATTTGTACTTTATGGCATCTCTGTACGTGCAAGACCATAACCCTATAAACCCTTGGATATCTCCGCTCTATGGAGATTTGAGTGGACTTCCGCCACTATTCATTCAAGTGGGAAGCTCAGAGATTTTACTGGATGATGCAGTCCGTATAGCCAAAAAAGCGGAAATGGCAGGGGTTGAGATGGAATTTAAGGTTTGGGAGGATATGATTCATGTATTCCAAGCCTTTGCTGATTGGGCACCCGAAGCAAGGGAGGCAATCGAGGAAATCGGGGATTTTGCGCGAGACCAGTTTAATCACAAAGAATAAAAGAGTTTAGGAAAGAAAAGAAAGGTCATTTTCGAAAGGTTTTCGCGATTTTTCGGGCTACCTTCATCTGTTCTTGGGATTCTAAAGAACAATCCCGATGTTGCCTAATCCATTGAACGGGATCCTTATCTCCGGGAATAATCCCGTAATATGCTCCCCATGCAATAATTAATTGCCCCGTTCGGCCGCACCCGGCAACACAATGTACTACGAGCGGTTCATTATTTTTTTTATGCTTCTCAGAAATCTGCAGAAATCTTTGTATTTGATCGTCGCTGGCGATGCCATAGTCCGGGATATTGATATGATAGTAATCGAATGAATCTGGAACATCTTGCTCATTATCAAATTCAGAACAATTCACAATTGCTTTTATCCCTTGCGCTTTATAGATATCAAATACATACGGATCGGGCCACCAGCTTGCGGCAAGATTTCCTTTTACAATCCAAGTAAAGGGTTCGGTCCGATGGGGTTGCCCTTCCTTAGGCCAGTACCACGGTCTTACCATATGGTATTTTTAATATATATTGATTTATTTATTTTACTTTTTTTAGGCTTATTACAATTTTGTATCTATGATTTTATTGGAAAGGAATCCTCATCAACTTCCTTTCTTCATATATGGAACTCCCACGAGTATTTAGAGTTTTTTAATCTATTTCATTTCTTTTTCTTCTTTATTGACTTGCTATCCTGTAGCTTTATCTCTGCCCTTCCGTAATCTCCAAGGATATATCGAATGTAAATCCCTCAGAAAGGCCATACCCATAGAACATATTGATCCCAAAAACACCTCTATAGAGTGCCATCGCTGTGACACTGTGAATAATGGGGGATATGAACGCACCTATGAATGTCCCAAGTGTGGTCTCACCTATGATAGGGACTTGAACGCCGGTATCAACATAGCCCAGCGGATAACTAGTTCGTTAGGATGTGGGACAAGTGGATGCCCCGAACAGCCGAATGAAGTTAATGTCGCAAAGACCTAACCGAATGGCTGTATTACTTAAAAAAAGAAAGAAAAGAAAGGTATTACTTAAAATTTAGGTGTTTAGACTGTTGTTTTAACATCTCATCCAAGATTTTTTCCGCTTGGGAGGTACTATTGATCACGGGATCTACGAGGAGGGCTTGAAGGGCAAGCTCTTTTGATTCCTTTAAGATCGCCTCAACGACTAAGTCTTGGACAGTAGCTTGATTACGCATTAATCCAGCAAGACCTTTAGGGAGACCTCCTAATTTGACTCCCGTGAGCCCATCCTTGCTTACCTTTGCGGGGCATTCTACTACGATGTCTTGAGGTAAATTAGTAATAATACCATCATTAGGAATGTTTACTGATACTTCCGTGTGATTTGAATCCGTTACAATGCCTTCAATAATGGGAATTGCCCGTTCTTCATCGGCTTTTACCAATCTCGCGCCCTTTCCTCTCTTGATCTTTTTAGTGATTTGATTTTGCACATATTCAAGCGAAATCATATATGTATCCCGGAACTCCTTAATACCCGAAATATCCGACTCTTCCCATGCCCAGTGAATATATTCTCCAAAATGGGAATCCGTTGTATATGGGATATATTCGTAGGTTTCTAAAATATACTCCACAAGGTCAACATCCACATTATCCAGCTCATGCAAATAGGCAGGACCTTTTTCCCGAATGTCTGGATATGCATCTTTCCCTGTGTCTTTATAGCGGATATCCAAAACAACTCCAAAGTGGTTCAGTCCACCCGCCGTTATATCCAAATTAGATAATTCAGTATCGAGCATTCGGGCATAATGGATTTTAAAGTGTCCAAATTCGTGGCATAACCCTACAAAGTTCAGTTTTGGATATTTTCGATGGATTGCAAGGCAAATACGGCTCATTGGATTTGAAAAGTTTATGAAAAATGCATTTGGGCATATTTCCATTATATCTTCACAGATATCTAAAATTGGGGGGATCACCCTTGACGAGTGGAAAAATCCTCCCGGACCACCATTTTCTCCAAAAACTTGCCTATTTCCGTACCAATGAGGAATGTGAAGATCTTGATCCCAAAGTTCGAATCGTGGAGCAACTTCTATGGAATTAATGATGAATGTCGCATCTTTTAGTGCCTCCTCTCTATTTGTAGTGGTTTCCAATGTATGATCAAGTTCTCTCTCATCAATAGCAGCTTGACAAGATTGAGAGACCAAATCCAATGAATCTTTATTGATATCATGAAGCGTTATAGTAGCCCCTTTTAGGATGTCGCTAGATAATACACAGCCCGCCGCACCCAATCCAAACTGCAGGGATCCGGCGCCAATCAATACAATTTTTTCTGTAATTCTAACATCAACTTTTTAAAGGTTTTTAAAGTTTTATTCGGCTTAAATAGTTAAATGAGTAAAAAATTAGTCTCATTTATTTTTTTCTACTTAAAAGAAAGGGGCAAAAAAATAGCCTTCTCGCGTTATAAATGGTAAAATCTAAGTTGGGGCAGTCAAAGAAAGAGTGAAAGTGAATTATTTCCGATTATCCTTGACATATATTATTTTTAAAGGGGAATTCTTCTTGCCTCGCTCATTTATTTCAAATAAGCCGATAGATCGATAGATATCGCTCAATTTTGTATATCCATAATTTCGAGGATCAAATTGAGGAGACTTTTTTGCGATATAGTTGCCTACATCAGATAAAGGCGCCCAGCCAGATTCATCGGCCGAGGATTCAATGGCATTGCGTAATAATTGCACCAGTTTAGTGTCTCCTCGTAATTCGTGTTCGGTCTTTTTTTCTTTTTTAAGATCTTCGGATTCACTACGTAGGATCTCCACATAGATGAATTTATCGCATGCTGCGGTAAATGCTTCAGGTGTCTTTTCCTCCCCAAATCCGTAAACTTTTAAGCCTTCTTCACGGATCCGGGAAGCCAATCTGGTGAAATCACTATCACTGGAAACTAAACAAAAACCTGTAAAGTTTTTGGTATATAAAAGATCCATCGCATCTATGATCATTGCGGAATCCGTTGCATTTTTCCCAGTTGTATATGAGAATTGTTGGATGGGGATAATTGCATAATAATTAAGTACATTCTTCCACCCTTTCAATCTGACATCCGTCCAATCCCCATAAATCCGTTTAACGCTGGCTATACCATATTTGGCAATCTCAGCCAACAAGCCATCGATAATGCTGGGCGGTATGTTATCCGCATCAATCAATACAGCTAAATTTTCTTGTTTTTCTCGTTTCATCCTCTTATTATAACAAGTATTTTTTAAACTATTTATTTTTGTATTTTTATGCCATATTTTAAAGAGGGTTTTATAATTATCTCCCGCCTATATTGGGGTGTGAAAGGGCGTTAATTTACTGAATTGAATTGCTCTCTAATATTTCGGTATAATAATTCTAATCTTTTTTTGCATTCTCTATCATGAAGAAAGAGATCTTGAATCTTATGTTTTTCATTTTCATCCATAATTCTCTTTCTTTTGGAACAAAAGGAACGCATTAGTTTTTCAAATAGATTTTGAGTATCTTCTGGAAATTTATGGATCTCCTTCTCAATTATACTATCTAAAAATTTAAAATGGTTTTTATTAATCTTAATTCCAAGAGTTGATGGAAGTGTTTTAAACTTTTCTACAATATTCACTATTAAATATACGTTTTTTCTCTAATATTTGATATCTTTAAATATCTCTTTCTTTAAATAATTAATGTCCCATAAATCTGAGAAAGATAGATTTATATTCATTTTTTCAGATTAGAATATATTTATATTCCGATATCTTCATCATAAGTTCTTGATTGATATTTTGCAATTATCTATAGTTATAATCTTAGGTAATATAGGATATATCCCCTTTATCTTTTTTTAAATGCTCTTCTTTTCTATACATCTTAAGCTTTTCAAAGGCTTCTTTTTCTGTTTTTGTTTTAAATTCTTTCTCGCATTCCGAACGCTTTGTAACAGACAAATATAAAAACCCCATTTGTAATTTCCTTGGATAAGCAAATTCTTCATTATAAATTCTTTTCATTGATTCTATAAATAGAAAAGGAGGTTAGGTTGTTTTTAAAGATAATGTTTGGCCAAGATTTTAAAAGATTTAAAAAATAAAAAGAATAGGAATAAAATGATTTAGAACCTTACTTTATTCAACCATTTCTATTAGGTTTTTCTGATGTAGACGCGTTAAAACTTCGTTTAATTTCCTTGTAGATAATGTAATATCGTTTTTTTGTTTTATCGCCTGTAGTACTTCGAATTCGTCTTTAGTTATAAACCCAAACTTCATTGCAGTTGTCAGTATTTCGGTATCTGGTCCGTCTTTAGATACAACATTATTTTTCAAAATACCCTTTATAGGGGATAATTTATATTTATTTGCTGCCATCATTTTTAATTTTCCAACAATGTTAAGATATTTTAAATTTATTTTCGATTCAATATTATTGTATATATTATCTGAATATTTCAAGGATAGAGAATGCCCATCTGCTCACAGTGTAATGAAGAAAAGAATTCTTCGCGAATAGAATATATTGACGGAAAAGCAATATGCCACTCATGCTTATATAATAACCACAAGCCTTTTCAAATCTTTCCCATCGGAGTTGTAGATAATCAACAAGTAAGGGGGGAGCACTTTGGAATAAAGGGGGGAAAAAGGGGAATTTCAAAAATAAAACTATTTAAGTCGCAAAAACCCTTTTTATACAGATTAGAGGACGAGAAATGGATTACTGTCGTTTTCTATTTTCATAAACAAAGGCGTATTCGATCCCAATTTAACCGTGGCTTGGATGGGAAAAAAGTAGGAGTTTTTGCATCTCGAACCCCGGATAGATTATCCCGAATAGGTATTTCCAATGTTCAGCTCGAAAAAGTTGAGGATACTACCTTATATGTTAAAAATTTAGATGCTATTGACGGATCACCAATATTAGATATTAAACTAGGGCAAAAAGCAAGATGGTAGTTAATAGCCTTGAAATAAGAATTACCAAACTTTAAATCAAAAAGAATTAAACCCCTATTAGGTAAGAAAATATGAACCGAGATGAACTGACGGCGTTCGATACGAGAAAATATCCAGTACGACCCCATATAGGCGTTGGTATAATGTTCGTTCGAGATGAATCTCTCTTATTGGTAAAACGTAAATACAACCCAGACGCAGGGTATTGGAGCATCCCGGGAGGGCATCTGGACTTGGGCGAACGAGTTAAAAAAGCTGCAGTAAGGGAATTGGAAGAGGAAACGGGATTTAAAACGAGAGTAACCAAATTGGCCGGAATCATCGACAAAATAATGTATGATGAGAGAGGAGATATCAAATACCATTACGTCTTGATTAATTATTTTGTAGAACAAATCGCAGGAAAACCAAATCAGCCTCCAGTCCCAGACGATGACGCCTTAGATGCTCGGTTTGTACCCTTTGAACAATTGAAGGATTATAACCTAACCGATTCCTTGATCGAATTATTAAAGCGATTAAAAATCGGTTATGATTGATTTATGTAATCAGATTTATATAGGAAGTCACATTATTTTTCAGAATTAAAGTTTGGTTCTTTTATTTGACACTTCAAAATGTTATGGCTTGCTTTTTTTTAGAGAGGAAGGGCCTTTTTTTTCACTTATAATCTGTAAAGCAAAAAAATATTATTCTTTCTTTCATACATATTTAATGTTGTATTTATTAGAATTAGTGAGAATGGTGGTTTATCTTTGCCTACATTAATGAAGCTAGCTAAAGATGGGAAAATAACAGAGGAAATGGAATTTGTGGCAAAAGAGGAGCAAATTGAAGTTGAATTAATTAGAAAGGGGATCTCGAAAGGACGAATCATAATTCCGAAGTCGAATAGGAGAGACACTAAACCGTTGGGTATCGGCGAGGGTACATTTGTTAAGGTCAATGCGAATGTAGGCTCTTCCAAACAAATATGTGATGTGGAAAGAGAAGTCGAGAAGGCGAAAATTGCAGAGCAATATAAAGCAGATACTATTATGGATTTGAGTTCGGGAGTCACCGAGGCGGATATCCAGGAGATTCGAAGGAGAATTATAAAAGAAACCCACATTCCTCTTGGAACAGTTCCAATCTATCAAGCTGCCTTGCGAACTATAGAGAAAAGAGGCGCAATTATCAATATGGACGAGGATGATATATTTAGCGTGATAGAAGAGCAAGCAGAGGAGGGAGTGGATTTCTTTACCGTACATGTGGGTGTAACCCAACAGATCGTGGATTACATTGTAGAGCATCCCCGAACCATGGGAATTGTGTCGCGAGGCGGGACCTTCACAGCGGCATGGATTTTACATAATGAAAAGGAAAATATTCTCAATGAGAGATATGATTATCTCTTGGAATTAGCCCAAGAATATGATTTTACTTTATCTCTAGGAGATGGAATGCGTCCTGGTGGCATTTGTGATTCTACAGATTATGCACAGATTAGGGAGTTAATGGAGATATCAAAGTTAGTTAAAAGAGCATGGGAAAAAAATATCCAAGTAATGGTGGAGGGCCCCGGACATATCCCAGCTCATGAAATTGAGCATAATATTAAGATACAGAAATCTCTATGCGACAAGGCACCATTTTACGTGCTGGGACCCCTAACGACGGATATAGCTGCGGGATACGATGAAATCGTGAGCGCAATAGGGGGTACCATAGCAGGATTAGCGGGAGCAGATTATTTATGTTATGTTACGCCTTCTGAACATTTAGGACTTCCAAATAAGAACGATGTAAAGCGAGGTGTAATCGCATCACGTATCGCTGCTCATACAGTTAATATCGCGCGATATGGAGCGCGCGCTGCCAATGTGGACTATAAAATGGATATTGCTCGAAAAAATCTCAATTGGAAAAAAATGATTGAATACTCGATTGACCCCGAATTAGCAGCAAAAATCCATTCAAGAGGGAGTGCCGGGGAAGAGGAGGAAACATGCACCATGTGCGGAAATCTCTGTGCAATCAAGTTATTAAAAGAAGCCTTGGAAAAAAGTAGAAGGGCTAAAAAATAATCGCATAAATTTTGTTTTAATTTTTAATCTCTTCTGAAAAGTAGGAGGGCGTCAAGATCGGAAAAAACTCTTTATTTAATTCCTTAAAAACCCCTTCAGGGATTATTGACCCGTCGGTTGGGGGATAATTATAAAGCTCCTTTAACTTTTTTGTATAATGCTTCATTTCAAGATTCAGAAAATAAGTAGCTCGTTCTGCAATGACTACAAAATAATATGGTTGTAAATATTCAATGATCATAGCTCTATCTCCGAATTTTAAGGAATCGATCCCGGCCTTTGATCTGGCAACTTCTTTAGAGACATTGGCAAACGCAATGGTCAACCCGCCGATCAATTGCGAAGAAAGCCCTTGCTCGTCAATGTCTTCGAAATCATTGGAGAGCGCTTTGAAATAATGAGTAATCCCCCTAATATCAATAACACCCACTGCCTGTACATTTGGAGGTACAAGCCCCAACAACTCGGGATCTATAAGGAGAGGTATACTTATTAAAAGCAACGCAATGACGATAATGGGGGTATTATACGTAGAAAATTCTAATCCCGCAACGTCTAAAATCCCCTCTAAAAACTCAAAGACCATATTTAAGAAAAATAAGACAATACCCGCAAACTGAAATGCGCCAAGAATTCTTGCTCGATGGCTATGGGAATAAAATGATTTAGACATCCGTATTCCGATAAGAAGAACAGAGGAAAACACAATAATCGCACCAATTTGAACTAACGTCCTAAGGATAATTTGAAATAAAGTATTTGTCCCATAATCCAATGTAAGCAACGAATATACGTTCTTTAAACAATAAGGAATTAAGCAAATAGTTATTAGAATCGTCAACCATGAACGGGGTTTTTCTCGATCATTAAGTTCAAAATGGAAGAACAAAAAATAGAGAGAGAGTGTAGAGGTAAGCAGTTGGATTTCATATAACCCCGTCATAGGTATTATTCGCGTTTCACTCCAATTGATCCATCCAAATAAATATGAGGCCATTGAAGTATAGACCGAGATTAGCATAAATATGAGAGAGGTCAAACCATACTTTAAGGAGCGATAAGTTAATAATAGCGCGAAAAAGAGCATTATCATTGCTAATATAAAAAAATATAAAGAAAAGTTGCCAATTTTCGCATAAACAACATAATTTTTAAACCACACATCGATTAAGAAACTGGTAAAAATAAGATATATGAGTGCGAATGTAAAAGCAAGCCCAGCTATAAATATCGTATAATTCTTAGCGTTGTTTGATAAACGCTCTTTTATTCGAGAGAGTGAATTATTACGTTCCATTATAAATTAAAAAATATTTATTACCTATTAAAGTTAGATTTTTGGGCGGTTTAATTACTTAGCGCGTCATTAAAAGGAAAATAGAAAAGGTTTTACTCACTATTCTCCTATTAAATCTAAGAACTTCTCTAATTTCGATATAATGTCCTCGGAATTCTTTCCAAATAATCGTATCATGGGTTCCTTACCTCGGGCACCTTTATCAAATATGAGATCAGGGATATGCCCCATTTCTTTTATACATTCCGTAATTAGCCACTGCATGGTCGATTGTTCCTTTTTTTTCACGCGTTCTGGTTGCGATTCCCTTTTTAGTTCTTTAATTTCAAAGTCCGTTTCCTTTTGTAATAATTCTATTAATTCGGGGTTATATCTCACGTTCATTACCACATTTAAGGAAGGATCATGCTTTTTCGTAATTATTAAGATACGTGCGGTGTGATCTGAGACACCGAATTTAAAGCCCCCACAGGCTTTGGGAAATCCTCCGATGACCGTAATTCGGCCTTCTATAGCGGCGATATCATTTTCTGACGTAGGATTAGGTATAGAAACCGATATATTCGTCCTCACTTCGGGAATTAGCTCGCTAAATGTTTGAATACTTGAAAAAAAGATATAAATCTCCTTAAGTTGAGTGAGCGCTTTCATTCTTGGATTTTCCAAACCTAAATCATCTCCTTTTCTTATACTTCATTGAACTCTACTCTTTTAGATTAAAAGGTTCTATTGATTAGCCCTTTCAAATGCCCAGCGAGCCTTTTCTGTCAGTCCCAGGGTTTCATAGGACTTTCCCAGATAATGGAATGCTTCTGGATATTCGAAATCTTCTTTCACTAATTTAAATAGGATGCTTATCGCCATATCATAACGCCCACGAAGAAAATTAATTTTTCCCTTGAGAAACAAGATATTCTGTGTTTTATAATCGGGAAATTTCTTATAATAACCTTCAAGAAGCTTGAGAGCATCGGCGTATTGTTGTTGGGCAATACTTTCCTCTACTTGATTGACTATTTTGAGAAATAAAATTTTTCGGGCGATCCACCTAATTTTCTCTTGGTTTTCTACTTCTTGCTCTTGCCTTAATTGTGCTGCCTCTCGTTCCTCAACCTTTTTTATGTATTCCTCATACCTCCCAAGAATTTCATCGTTATAACGCTCGTTGCATAAGGGGCAT
>CAZDJH010000069.1:0-12712 GCA_964505645.1 uncultured archaeon
TTTTCTACGATACACAGCCCTAAGATATGCCCACCGGCCAACGCTTAGCGGACTTTATTCATTTTTGCCCCTCTAAATTTATTATAAAACATGATCAGAGCAAAGCTCCCAATGAAACTCATAATAATACCCCACCAGTAGGACCCCATTAAATTCGCAACGCTTAAATCAAAGATTATTCCTCCAATGAGAGGTCCAATTATTTGAGCGATACTATCCAATGAAGTCGTATAGCTATTAATCTTTCCTTGTATTTTAGGGCTAACTGACTGTGAAATGACACTTAAAAGGTTTCCACGGACAGAGGATGCTGCGAAACTAAGAAAAATCGACCCAATAATAACAAAAAAAGGATTATAAGAAAATCCCAGAACCAGAAAGAAAATTACAAATAATAGTAAGCCCATTTTAATCATATTAATTTCCCCAATCTTGTTTAAGAGTGGTTTGAAAAATGCAAATCTTGTTATCGCCCTAAATAATCCAGATATGGTTAATATAATCCCGATTTCAAATGCTACCAGCCCTATAATGATCCCAAGATATTGCGACATATTTGATACAAAAAGCGTAAAGGACATGGTGTGAAAGCCCCATAGGACTAATAAATAAACTGCATTCTTATTTTTTAAAATCTTTATTCTATTTTTGTTTTCTTTATATTCATTTTTAATCTCGTCACGTTTCGATTTCGGCCATGACTCATCTAATAAAACAAAGGTAATTATTAGAGTCAAAAGGGAGAGCATAGAGGCGATAATTCCCGGGAGCAAAATCCCCCCAATAGAGAATAATATACCTCCCAATCCAGGCCCAATTAAGGAAGAAAGAACGTGGGCAACGCCTATATTTGTCATTTGGGCACCTCTATCTTTTGGAGGCACGACATCGGAAATAACCGCCTTTGCAATGGGGAAGTTTCCCCCGAAAATGCCATCTACCATTCTTGAGATAAAGATTAATAGAATTGAGTCTGAGAATGCTAAAATAAGAAATGCAGCCATGGTTCCCGCTTGGGATATTAACAGTAAGGGTTTTCTTCCATAAGAGTCACTTAAATTCCCCAAAATTGGAGCGAAGAAAAATGTAAATATCGCATTTACCGAAATCAATAATCCGATGATAAGGGGAGTTACATTGAATGTTTGTATGAAGGAAGGTAAGAAAGGAAGGATCAAATAAAACCCGAGTATATCAATGAATACAGCCATCCAGAGGGGAAATAATCGGGGATAATCAATATAACTATCAATTCTCGTATTCTTCCACGTTATGTTTGCTCTATTACTCAACTCAAGTTCACAATTCCTTTTTTATTATCAAATAATTTCGAAAGTATTGAGAAAAATGTATATTTCAAAATAAACTTGTTAAGAATATTTTAAAGATCACTATAATTAATCTATTTTATCGGGAGAGAATTTTTGAAAATAAGTTTTCCAAAAAAGTTATTTACCCTCATATTTATTTATTGATTTATTTTGTTCATAGTATCTTTTTTTTAAAAACTGGACTAGAATATTTTTATAAGCGAACAATTTTATTTCTTAATAAAAATATATTTCTAATCAACCCATAATAAGTGGAAAAAGTATGAATATATGGATTCTATACGATACCCAATTTGGAAATGGTAAAAAGTTAGCAAAAGTCCTTGGAAAGGAGTTTCCTGAAGCAGATGATATTAGGAGAGGTGATGTAAAAGATGTGTCACCCAAATCTATTGCAGAAGATAATCCCGATGTAATTATTTTGGGAGGGGCCATTCGAATGTTTAGGGGGGCTCCGAAATCTAAGAAATGGTTGAAAAAATTAAATAAACACCTTGAAGAATTAAACCATAAAATTAGATTCGGAACCGCCTTTCTAACTCATGGTTTACCCACAGATAAGGTTCAAGGATATGGGAAAAGATATTTAAAAAAAATGAAAAAATCATCAATGATAGAAAATACTTATCGACAATTGCTAACGGCTCGAGTCAAAGAACAAGAAGGTCCGATTTTATCCAAGGAAATGGATAAAGCAAAAAATTATATCCATGAGTTTATCAATTGGATTAAAAATTAAATCTTATTTATTTTTTATTTATTTTTCTTACTTCTATTCCTTCAAAAAATCGATTATATGTTGGTTAACTTCGGGAGCTTTCTCTCGAGGTGACCCGTGTCCTACCTTCTCCATTACGATCAATTCACTATTAGGAATCTGTTCATGGATCATTTTGTTCATAATCAAAGGGGTAATTCTGTCCTTTTCAGCAGCTAAAATTAGTGTTTCACTTTTAATTGTCGATAATCTATCCAATACATCATATTTACTAAGCGCATGGGCTTGATTCTCAATGTCTTGGGGTGTCGCGGGATGCATAACAGAAATATTGATAAGATCCTGGGCGGAAAATAATCCATGGAAGGTTTTGTTTGGATTTTCCTCCATTTTTTTTCTGAATTTGCGACTATAGTTTTGTCGCGCTCCTTCAAAAAAAGCTGCCTTTGGGTCTTCCATTTTTCTATGATAACCATCAGTTTGGCTGTTTTTATACATCTCTAATCCCTTTTCTTCCCCAGGCCATTTTGGAAGGGTACACATTAACACAATTTTTCTAATTCGCTCAGGATATCTTACCGCAAATTGTTGGACAATCATTCCCCCGAGTGACCAACCAATTATATTGGCCTTTTCAATGTCTAAATGGCCCAATAATGCTGCGGCATCATCGGCGAACATTTCCATTAAATATGGTTGGTCTGGTCGGTCTGATTCTCCTGCTCCGCGATTGTCGAATCGAATTACTTTAAAGTGTTGTGAGAGGGGTTCAAACTGTGCGTTCCAGCTTTCTTTCTCCGACCCAAACCCGTGCACTAATAAAATGGGCTCTCCTTCCCCCTTCACTTCATAGCATATTTTTGTACCATTTACTTCAGCAAACTTTTTTACCATACATAAAAGAATGCTAAATAATATTTATAAATTTATTAATAAGAAAATTAAATATCATAATTTTAAGCGATTTTAAGTTATTTAGAATAAATAAACCTATTGACTTCAAATAAATGATTAGATATTGCCTAAATAAACCATTTTTAGCCCTTCCTTTTGCGCAATTAGTAATCCTTTATATAAGGTCTTTAGGAGGGTCGGCTCCGAAAGACCATGTTGATTTGATTTAAATCTAGGAAACGCTCTGGTTAGATGAAAGGGAATCGACTCGCCCAACTCATTTTTTATCCGTCTAGCAATCGATCTTATGGTTTTTTCATCGCTATTTAACCCCTCGATTAAGAGTGTGGTTATTTCGACATGCACTCCGTGTTCAACACATAATCTTGCGTTTCGCCATACCTTCTCTACATCCGCTCCGCAATACATTTTCACCATTTCACGACTTCCCTTAATATCGATATTGATCGCATCGAGCCCGTACTCGATTAAGTCCATTAGAACCTTCTCTGTCATGTATCCGTTTGAGACGTAGGTATTATATAGATCCTCCTTTCGCGCCAACTTAAATGCATCCAGGGCGTACTCAAATAATAAGGTAGGCTCATTAAATGAGATCGAGGTTCCTTCGCAATTATTTTCCAGTGTTTTTTTGATAAAATCTTCTGGAGATAGGAAATCCTTACAATGCTCAATCATTTCAGTAACGGACGGCCTTGGATGGGAAAGGCTATGATTTTGGCACCAAAAACAAGAGAAATTACATCCATAACTTCCCACGGTGTATGCTGTTGTTCCCGGGTAAAAGTTGTATAATGGTTTTTTCTCAATTGGGTTACAAGATGCTGCTGGAATGCATCCATAAATTAAAGTATAAATCTCTCCATCGATATTCCTTCTCGTTTCGCAGAACCCCGTGCTCCCATTTTTGATTATGCATTTTTGCTCACAAATCTGACATTGACAGGTATCATTATTAAGATGTTTTTGATATTTAGATTTTTTGACAAATCTATTGTCAATTGCTCCCATGAGATCTTTTTTCTGTCTTTTTTAAAACCTTTATTAAGTAATAATAAATTTGAAAAGTTTTAAATTTTAATATTTTAACTGACTTAATAATATGTTATAAATCATAAAAGAGTAACTTACACAGTCCCTAAATAAAGGGGGGTGCTTCAGCCATTAGGCCAGGTCTTTACGACACTAACCTCATTCGGGTGTTCGGGGCATCCTCTTTTCTTCCATCCCAACGATGTAGAACCCATTCAGGGGATTGAAAGAGAAAAGCATTAGAACTCAAGATGCGGGACTGGAGATGCCCAAAGTGTGATTCCCATCATAATATTTATTAATAAAATTCATTTACTACTAAACGCGAGAATCTCATTAGTTTCTCCGTTAAATCTGTCTGTCTTGCCGATTTAGCCAAAATCCAATTGTTTTTACCATAGAGTTTATCGAGATAATCTCCTTTTGCGTCAATTGAAAATGCAAATACCTTAAATCTCTTTCGGACTTTATGAATCTGGTCTATCGCATCTTTCAATCCATATCCCCGGTAACCTGCAGGTTGGCCGTCGGAGATAATAATGATAATTTCATTCCCACGTAGTTTTGAAGCTTCATGTTCTATCGTTAAACCGTCCAGATTTGATTTGATATGCCTATGGCATCCAATCATATCAATTTTGTCAGTAACCAGAGGTTCACCAAAGTCTTTAACCAAAATATTTCTTGCATCATAATTCCCAGTAAACAACACAATTCGGATGTCTGCAAGGTCTTTCAGCGCTTCGGTCAAGATAATCATCGAGACTTTAGCCGACTGCAACTTTATTCCCCTCATACTGCCCGAAATATCCACTAAAAGGAGAATCTTTAAAATATTTTCCTTGATCCTCTTTGTAAAACATTTTTTAAATGTATAATTAGAGGTAAGCGTTTTGATAAAGTTCTTATTTAATCGCCCTCTTTTTTGATAATTATCGAAATCGGAGCTTTTCTTGAGATATTTAAAGATTAGATTCATTTTAGTTATTAGCGCCCTCTGATTTGTTTTTATTTGCAAATATGAGAGCCTAATAGGCTCCATTGAATCGTTTTCAATCCGCTTCTCGACAACTTTTCTTGGCTCTTTTTGCGAGGGCATGGTTAGACATAGTACACCTCTTCCGATTTGTTTTAATCTTTCTTTTAGGTCCTCATTTGACCGGTCAATTTCCTTTATTAATCCCATAATATCCTTGTTGTCCTGGCTTTCCTTAACATCTTCTTCTTTAAGGTCAATAAAAAATTCGTGCTTATCTTTTGATGTCCGTCTTGTTTTGATCTTATTTTCAAATTATTTAATTTTTTCTAAGATGGAGTTTCTCGTCTCTCTTTTTTTTAGGAGATTAGATGTTTTTTCTATATTCTCGAATGAATTGACAATTCCTTTTAATTCTCTTAAGTCCTCATTTAATGCCTTCTTCTTTTTTTCAATTGTACTTGTTTTATTTCGATATGTTTTTTGTAATGATTTAGTAATGGCTTCTTTCTTTTTAGTAATTTGATTTGTACCCTCATCGTTTCCATCAATAAAGTCGCGTAAATTATCCAAGACCCTTTTTTCTTTTTCATTTTGAAACCTATTTGTTGAATTTTCATTCTTTTTTTGTTGATATCTTTTTACCTTTTCTGAAAGTGCCTTTTTTTTAGCAGACTGTTTTTCACCGTTGTTTTCTTCATTTAAGTTCTCAAACTCATCCAAAATATTTTTGAATTCAGAAGCTTCTTCTTGTTCTCTTTTAATCTCTTCTTTTCCTTGTTCTTTTAACCTCTTGTAGTGGGTTTTAAATAATTCTTCTGCATTTTTTTCTTCATTTTCTATAATCTTAGCATCAGTTCTATCACTATACATCATTTCAAGACTTTTCCTTACATTTTCAAGATTCCCATTTGGTTTCTTGGAAATTTTAGGAGCTCCTTTCAATGTTTCATCAATAGCATGTCCAATTTTTTGTTTTTTATCCTCTTTATTATCTTTGTTGATTCCTGAAATTTTATCCGTTAAACGCTTTAAATCGTTGTCAGATAAATCTATCTTATCTATTTTATCGATCATCTTTTTACTAGATTTGCTAAATTTCGTATGTTTTTCTTCAATTTCCTTATTTGTAAAATCTTCAAAATGGTTTGGTAAGAAAACGACTCTTTTTTGTTTCGGTCTCTCATTTAACCCCCTATGATTTGTTCCTATATATCCATTTCTTCCTACATAATCGCTAGTTGAAACCCTACCAGAATGATAAGGTTTCTGTTGATTTGGGACACACTCTCTAAAATTAAAGTATTTTTTTAATATTTTGCACAGTTGGTCCGTTGCAATAATGGATGCATTAGGAGTCAATGCTTTTAATAGTAATTCCTTAACTATATGAATTGTTTCCCACTCCTTATCCCTTAAAGGAAATCTATGAAAGTCTGGCTTTTTCTGATATTGGGGGTAATCTTCCATAAACAAGTTAATATACAGAAAAATGTTCTCAAAAGATTTGATTTTAGCTTTTATTTCTGGTAAAATTTTTAGTGTATAATTGCGTAAATTTCTATAAAACCCTGGGAATTCTTGTTTATTCAACACATTTACCCTAACATCTTCCACGATGTTTATAATATGCTTTACAAAAATACCTGGAACGTTATATTTATCTCCTAATTTTTGAATAAGATTTAAAAATCCAATTTCAAAGGAGCCGTATCCTATATGACCGCTTTCATGAGCTATAAACCCTTGTGCGGGCTTGATTTCAGTTTTACAAAAACGTGGCAAACATATTTTTTGTCCATTAGTAAAAGCTTCATTATCATAGCGGTTAAATTCAATTTGGATATCCTTTTTACCGCTTATTCGTTTTCCAATACTTTTCAATGCTAATAAATCAGAATTGATTTCTCTTTTGTATATATCTAATAAATCTGCTATATTATTCACCTCTTATAAATAAAATAAAAAAACTAGAGCACGGGATAAAAGCGCTTCATAAATATTTTTAAGTCATAATTTTTGTTCTCGTAAATCCAATGGATGTATTTCAATGTGATATTGCCCCCATATACATGATCCTTACCCGTTGCTCTTTTATATTCCTTGTGATAATCTGTATGTTCAGTAAACCTCATATAATTTCTCAAGATTTCTTTTCTAAATTTCCATAACCACTCAAAGAACTTCCACATAAACTCACCATTTTTTCGAAAAACATTGCCCGTTCCAAATATTTTGATGTAATAGTTTACAGCTTCTTCCATCTCTGCGATAATCTTATTTTCCCTCGAAGAAAGTGAACTAGGTCTGTATTTTTTGCTTGCTCTCTCTGTGGATTTCTTTTTAACTTTAACCTCTTTTTCTTGCTCATCTTCTCCCCTTAGCAAGGAGCCTAATTTTTGTTTAAACATTTTTCCATCAAGAATCATCGCAATACTTTTTCGTTCTTCAACAGTATCTCCCAGTTTATGGATAATACAATTTTGTATATTATCATTTAAGAACTCTATGGGCATTTGTGTTATAAGCAAACAAAAATTGACGATTAACCTGGTTGAAAACAAACGCGAAATGGAATAATCTTCAGTTGCTTGCTTTCTAATCTGTTGAGCTGCATCCACTACAATTTCTGCAATCTTTTTTTCACAGCCACTAATTTCTGATACGATCTCTATTTCTTTCCGTTTTTGGGGATATTTTATTTCAGGGGCAATTATAAACCTATCGCCAAATGATTCTTGTAATTTATTGATTCCTACTACACCCTTATTCATGGTTCCAATCACGATTAATTTTGATTCGGAACTGAGCTCATGTCGCTCAAATCCTTTAGAGATTAGGTTAATATGATTTTCTGAAAGCAAGGAGTTTAGGGAAATTTGTTCGCTCTCCCGAATTGCGTTTACTTCATTAATGATAATAAAACATATCCCATTTTCATTGGCATCCTTTATTGCACGGGTTAAAGGACCATAATTAAATTCCGTGAAACCTTGTCTCAATTCCCAATTTCCTTCTAAATCCCTTCGATCAAGATCCGGAGATCCGTCTATGAAATAATAAGAGGCTTCGAATGACCTTGCGAGCGTTATGGAGAGTAAGGTTTTTCCAGTCCCTGGAGGCCCAAACAAAAGGATTCCGATTGATTTTCCCTTAGGAAAAGTATTTATCAAGCTCTTTAAGTAGTCAAATTCATTATTTTGTTGAATGTAAGTCTTAATTTTTTTTTGTTTCGCTGAAGACATGGATTTTATCAAATTTTTTGGTTATTCTTCTGGATATTAACCATATATCTATATTGTTGGATTTCGAATATTTAAACATCTATCTATTTTTGAATTTAGTGTCCTTTGAGTTTTTTCGCTTTAATTGAATATATAACAAGCGGATTTGTTTTAAAAACCGAATGTAAAATGATTGGGATTAAAAAAAAAGAAAGATTAATAAGTATGTATTACATATTTACATATATGAGAACAAATTTAATAATTGATGACGATTTAAAAGATAAATGGTGGGAGATAAAGAAAGAAGCTTCTGAACTTAATATGACAATTGGAGAATATCTTATTTTTTGTCATGATTTAAGAAAAAAATCGAATAGCAAGGAGGAACTATTAAAACTTTTAGATAAACCCTTATCAGACGGAGCAACTAAGGCAGATGCCGTAGAAGCGACAAAAAGTATGTGGAAATCATGAGGGGTATTGACGCAAATATCATAGTTTATGCAATTAACAAGGACCTCCCCGAACATCTTCCCTGCAAAATGTTATTAAAACAGGTTGCGAATGGAGAGGAAGTTATTTCAATTCCCGCCATTGTATTAATGGAAAGTTTTCACGCGCTCGTCTATGTGTATAAATTTACCGCAAAAAGGGTCATAGAGCGTTTAAACTCTTTAATTGATTCCAATTTTATAAATATATTAAATATTACAACGGGGAGTACCTTGATTGCATTTGAATTAGCAAAATCCTATAAAACAGGGGGAAGAGATTCATTAATCGCGGCGAGTCTTTTGGAAAATTCGATATATGAATTATATTCACATGATAAAGATTTCGATAGCATTGATGAGATAAGGCGAATTGATCCCGTTAGAGATATTTAAAGCATTAAGGCACTAATATGTCTTGATCTTATATAATCCAACCTTTAATCGTGAAATAGAGCCTATTTTTCACGCTTACCATTTAGAGCTATAATTTCATTTGAATTATTCTCTGGTATTAAGTATTTTCATAAGGAGGATGAATACTTTTCGGTGTGCTTTCCTAAGAACCGTCGAGTTGAATGCATTTCGCAAAAGTTTTAAAATGAGGTAATTTTTCGGTCTAAACGTGCTCATCTCCGCATCATAGCTTATGTTTTTGATATAAAATCTGCGTTTGACCAAGGACAATAACCATTCGTAGGTGATAATTGCGATGATATCCCACGCGCGCCTTACATGGTCTTGCGGGTAATTAATTTTCTCGCCCATCGCCATTCGTACTATCTCAATTATATGGAATATATCTATCTGACTACCGATTAGCTCCCTGGTCGCCCATAATAAATACACGCACCCCCCGCAATAAGATACCAGCGCTTCAGCACCGGTCGCTTCGGCTTCTCTAAACTTTTTGATCCCTTCATGGATAATATCAAAGGGAATAGAAATATTTCTCACCCAAGATGCTCCCGCTCCGAATCCACAGCATAACGAATCTGCCTTGTTATGCTCCATTTCGATTATATCGCACCCGCATAGTTCCACGATTTTTCTAGGGTGATCCCAGTATTTTCCCCCCGACACTTTTGAATAACAATTATCATGAATGGTAACGGTCATTCGTAAAGGATTGGTAATCTTGATGTTGCCTTGCCTAATATTCTCCAGCATCCAGTCTTGTAAACTCTTAAACGGTTGCTGGTGAGCTACATCCATCTCTCTGGGATGAACTTCCTGATAAATATATTCGACTGCATCCAATGAGGCAACTACTTCAATATTACCCCATTTATCAAAATCCTTTTGAGTTTTCTGTGCTATTCTCTGCACGACATCTAAGAATCCTCCTTGATATAAATAGGCGCCTCCTTCCCAATGGTCAATCAAATCTACTGGGATAAAATGTTCCAAAATCTTGCTCCCTCCGATAATGAACGGAAAAAGGTGCGTGTAATTCCCAATTAATAAAATAATTTCATCCCTTTTCGGTTGATTATGGATCCAGGTTAAAATCCACTTTCTTTCTTTAGTAGTGAGAAAAATATTTAACAATTGCCAAATATTTTGTTTTCGAGGGGGACATACGAAATTATAAAGAGCTGGAGCTCCTCTCTCGTAATATAAGTCGTTCCATCGTTCTAAAATTAATTGATACGGGTTTGCGTCTTCTGGGCAATAGAGATTGCACGAAAAACATGTATTACACTTCCAAAGCACATGCTTCGACTTTTCTCCATTAATTAATCTTTTAATTTCGTTTTTTGCTTCATCGATAGGTAGTTCCATTACAGGGCATTTATGAAAGCAAATGCCGCATCTAGTGCATTTTTGCTCATTAAATACCGTCTTTCTTTTTAATTTGACCATGTTCTCTGATCTTTTTCCAAATGGATTAAAATTCTAAAATTGAATAAACTTTAAACACAAATTACCAAGCCTCGCTATATTTTGGGGGGTTCGGCGGAATATTGCTGATTTCAAAGCGTTTTCTGGAAAGCAATTTAGGGAATTGGTTTTTAATGGTTCCCCAAAAGAAGTGTTTTGCCCTTTCTTGCTTGGCTCCTTCGGTAAGTGAGGGTTCCTCCCCGATTGCCTTTTGTAAAAGTTCAATAATATGATAGATTTTCATATGCTTGCGCATATATAATTTCTGTGCAGAGGACAATGTAGCCAAGCAGCCAGCACAATAGACACATATCGCATCAGCTCCAGTCTTCCTAAAATCTTTAAGATTCCTAAATGTGGAGGTCATAATACGTAAGGAATTATAGGAAGAAGAGACTGAGAAGCCACCCCCAATTCCGCAACACCTCATATCTTCGCGGCACGCATCGATTTCTATAACTTTAACCCCAATGGCATTTAAGATTTTTCTGGGAAAATCCATATATGTATCTCCGAACATTTTCGCATAACACGATTCTTGGATGCTAACCGTCATATCAAGCTTTTCCTTTATTTTAAGATCTCTCGACTCAATCTTTTCCCATATATATTGCACATAGGATTTAATCTCGTCAAATTTATATGTCAAACCATAATGAGGAAGCACATTTTTAAATACATTCGTACCAGCAGTACATAAGACTAATAATTTTTGTGGTTTAAGGTGATTAAACCATTTATCTAATCTTTTAGTAACTTGCTCTAACTTTTCTTTAAATCCTGTTCGAAATAAGGTTTCTCCGCAACAATATTCTAATCTCCCCCGTATATCGAGCCCCTCGAATATGCTTGTCTGGGTTAACTCTGCAAACGTGATGACATTACATCCAGGATAAGTCAAGGTTTCCCCCTTTAATGGCTCCAATCTTGCCCAACTTTCGACTAATTCCTTAGTCTTTTCCGATAAATGCTCCATTACATAACTTCGGAAGTTTGGATAATGTGGGTAGTGAGTAATATAGTATTCTCCCCGTTTCTTTAATCCCTTTTCCTTGTATTGTTCATTCCAGCGCTTTAATATAAGGCTCGCAGGATGAGCATTTTCTGGGCAATACAGGTTACAAGTAAAGCATGATTGACACTTATCTAATACTGTTTTAGTCGGTTTTCCCGCTATCAAACGTTCCATTTCTTTAATCGCCTCATTGCTGGAAAGATCCATGATGGGACAATTATAAAGGCAGCTCCCGCATAAGGCACAAACTTCCTCGTTAAAGGGGTCAAAAAATGCAATATCAATAGGTTTGAGTTCTTTTTTCATCTTAAACTTTAGAAAGAATTGTTATAATTTAATATTATAATTTAATACTATAATTATATTTTATATTTATTTAATACGAATTGCTTAAGAATGTTAACTTCAAGGGATTAGTCCGCTCATTTGTAATATGATTAGACAAATGAAATACACCAATAAGAAATTTCCAATAAGGATCCCTACATCTTTTACACCTTGGGTGGAGGTCGTAGGACGCCTAAATGTAAACATCGTCCCAAAGGGAACAAATAAAAAGGGGATGAAATACCATTCAAGTAAAAGGATGAATGAAACCACACCGAGTATCAATGTTAACATGGAAAATATCCATATTACAACCTGACACTGTCTTAGGGTTAATTGCTTTCGGATGGCATCGTTATCTATAACTTCGTGTACAATTTGTCCCAGCACAGCAAACGTGAAAAACGCAATTAAAAAAATCAATTCTCCTAGACCCGTTGAGTAAATCTGAGCGTCAATTTTAATCATAAAGTAGGGGAGAATAATGTGCGAAACAGCTAAAAATAGCTGATTAAGAATCGGGATAGGTTTAATCCAGAGACAATATGCCAAAACCATAATGATTATTATAAAAAGGAGGACCGCGTTTGTTGGAAACTTAGAAATACATGTTCTTATTAGAAGAGTAATTCCAAAAAAAAAGCTGGCGAGTCCGATGGTAAATATTTCTCGGGGGTGATAGCCTTCCACCCGCTTTAATGTTTCGGCTTCTTCTGGGTCATTCATGTCGATTACATCATTCCAAGTATTTCCTGTAATCGCAAGGAACGCGAACCCAAGGATAATATCAAAATGC
>CAZDJH010000070.1:0-12700 GCA_964505645.1 uncultured archaeon
ACTTCTGAAGATCAAATCCTAAGTATTTCAGATCTTCTTTATGGGCTGAATGCTAAAATAGATGTTGTAGAACCCTTATTTGTTTTTGATGTCCAGATTTATGATATTCAAGGAAATAAGGTAGATAACCCATTAGACTGTATGTCAAAGATTATACGTAAACTTGATTTTAATAATGTGAAGGCAATTTTAAGTAGAATTTACCCATTCTTTAATAAAGATATTAAGTTACTTATTTCAGAATTCCTTAACAATGTATTAGAAAACAAGTCATTTGGTAATTCACTATTGGATGCTCGGAATGAGCTAATAAAGAAAAATATCCCAAGGTTACTCCAGTCTCAAGAGAAATCTCAAAACAACTCTCAAGAAGACTCTCAAAAGGATGAGAAGATAGGAGTATCATTTAAAGATATACAACCCTATCTGAGCTTTTTATTATTTGGAGTTCCTTGGAATACATTAGTTTGAACTATAATGCCCTAAAGGGTGATGGATTCGTAATTCATCGGGGATTGCTGACATATAATCAGTCTGACATCCCCTCCAAACGCTAACCCCAATAGTCCCTACGGTTGGTGATGAACTTGGGTATCATTCATCATTCTTAATTTTGATTTATTCCATTTAAATTAATTGTATCATGATTTTATTTTTTAAGGAAAAAAGGGATCAAAAATAAATTTAAAAAGATATTAGTTTTATTACCTATTAATAAAAAAGTTGAAAAAGAAATAAAATGTCAGATAGTAGAATTAGTGAATTACGCTTAGAGAATTCTCGATTAAAAGAACAAGTTGAAAAATTGGAAGATAAAATATTATCACTTGTTGGGAATATAGAATTTCAAATTTCGGGTATAGGAAGTAATAAAGGCCTAATTAATGAAGATATATTAACTTTATTCAATGAGACTAGACAGAAGATAAATATAGTTAGCCCAAAGATCGATAGGTTTTATACAAACGAACTAAAAAGGCTCTCGGATAATGGGATAGAGGTTAAAATAGTGTTAAAGGACAGAAGCTTGATTTCACCTGATTATATACCATTTTTTGACGAATTAAAAGCTTCAGAGAAAATAACCATGGTAACCAACCCCAATATTAAAAATTTAGTAATCTTCAACGAGCGAAGAGGGCTTTATGCTGGGATGGCATTAGATAAAGATGAACTGGAAAAAACCACGCTAATCGAAACAAAGGTAAATGATACTTCCAAATTAGGTAAATTAAAGCAATTATTTGATAATTACCTTCCATCTTTCATGCGCTAGGAGATGGATTTTTTTTCTCATTTTTATTTATTGAGGTAATTACAGTCTAGCTTACTTTTATTTCAATACTCGACAATATGAAAACTTTATCAAGCAGTAAAGAGATTGCGGAATATTTTGACCCTAATTCCAGTTTATTTGAGAATATTTTTGCATATTTAGCAGATAATAAGGATAGAAACAAGAAATTTACCCCTAAATTTGAAGAATGGAAAAATCTTTTTGAACACATATATGAAGTAGAGAACTTTTCCGAATTGTTTTTAAAGTAAACCTATTACGTTCTAATTATAAGGGGCATTTTCATTTTTAAATACATATACCTGAAAACGAATTGTGTAAGGGAGCTGCAACTTCAGTTCTAAGGGGCGATTTTGCCACAAAAGAAGTGGAGAAATTCTTGACTTGAATTGGGATTTCAAAATCAGAACTTTTAGATATTACAAGCCATCAATTAGAAAAAGACCCAAATAAGGACATGATATTAAGAAATATTGACATATTTAAATAATTAAGAAGCTTGGCAATACGTACTCCTTAGTTCAGTAAGTATTCCTTTATTATTTGAGTACCTTCCTCGGCATTTAGGATCTTTAGCCCCAAAGCCCTTATCTCTTGGTATTTTTCTCCTATCCAATTTTTCACGGTGCTATTTTTAAGGATATCGCTCGAGTCACGATTACGCTTGATGATGTTGTAGCAGTCTTCCGATAAGGAGGCGATCTGTTTTTGGACATCCGTTCCGATGTATCTAGGGAGGTTAAAATAAAGCGGTCGTTTATGATGATGCCTGGTATCGCTGATTGTCTTTACGCTTTTACGCAATTCTCGAATATTAAGCAAGCCACACAGGTAAAACGCTTCCTCTTTATTATCCGTACCGAGGTAATATAGGGTGGAATCGATGAACGTGGTGCCTTTGGGGTCCACAACTACGGCAGCCATCAGTCTTTTGGCGTTTGGGAACACGATTTTGTAGTGTTTCCTCTGTTCTTCCTTCACTCTCCCTTTTTTACAGAGTTTATGACGGTAGTTAATCCCCACCTCGTAGAGGTCTTTGTCGGTAAATTTTCGGTAAACGTTCATAATCGTTTTCCAGTGCTTCCGGGCGAAGGCCCCCAATTCGGAGGGCGTATATTCAAACTGCTCATTGAAGGGAAGGAATATGTTATAAGGCTCGATGTAAAACGGATATAGACCCCTCGACAATGTCGCCTTGAATAAATGCTTGCTTTCCACACGTTCCCTTGTGAAGTATTTTTTCTTCCATTTACCCTTCGCTTGCGGGGAGATCCACGGGTCGATGATGGAGAACTCCCCCCCTTCCACGGTGTCGATCACATTTATATATAAAAGGGACTTGGGGATCATGTCTGCGCCCTGAATAAAATCGTTATAATAGTCAGATAATTTAACGGGGAAGAGGTCTTCCTTTCTTTCTTGTTTTATTAACCGTTTTACGTTATATTTTTCTCCTGACTTTTTTTGAAAATACACATACGGAATGAGATGATAGGTGTCAATCTTCTCCATTGTAGCGGCATCGAAATAAGAACAATTAATGGGGTATTTTTCGAGGGTATCCCTTCTCCGAGGTGTGTCCGTGGTATAGGTTGCAAAGAAGCAGCAGCACTCGATGTTAAAAATGGTGTCGTTAAATTCGAAAAACTCCAGATCATTGAAATAATCAAACCTGCGCACCTTTTCATTCTGGGAGGAAACCAAGATCGAGCGGGGGAGCACGAAAGCGACCCGCCCCTTTCCGTCCCTCCGCAAGTAAAGGTCGGGAATTTTATAGAGAAATACCATGGCTTCTTCAATGTTTGTCACGTTATGGGCGCCCGGTTTGATCTGAAAATCTTCCGAAATCTTCTTTAGTTTTTCCCTAAGAGCGGGGTCGGCGTCTTTATAAGTCAGCCACGGGGGATTGGTAATTATAAGGTCCATTTTCTTTCTCAGGAGTAATAGACGGATTCCAACGAGGTTGTTGAGAATATAGAGCCAAATATGATCCTTATCTCGGCCCTTTAATTCGTATAGTTTCTCGAAAAAATCGGCGATACTATTATGCAATGGTGAGCCTAGCTCGAGGAGTTTTCCTCCATTTCCTCTGCTAATGTGCTTTAAGGCCGCCTCCCATGTGGCATCGAACTCCTCGAAGTCTTCCCATACGTTATATACCGAGCGCACCAAGTCTTGAAATTGCTCTATGTTATTTTTAGTAAGCGCCTTTCCGGGAATTCGTAATTCTATTTCATCATCCCATAGATCCACACAGAAACTATAGAAGCGCCCTAATTGGATATCTTCTACGTGGGAAAATCGGAGGGGTTCAATGGAATTACATAGATATATATTAATGGAAGTATCCTCAATCCATTGTTTTTTCGCCTTTAGATATAATAACATATTTGCTTTCGAGGTGAGGATGGCAATGGGGTTAATATCAAAGCCGAAAAGGTTATTAACCGCGGTAAACCATTTTTTGGGTGGTTTCTGTCCGTTCTTTACATGAAAAATCCTATCAATTTTTTTTAGTGTTTCGATTAAAAACGTTCCCGACCCACAAGAGGAATCGAGGACCTTCATAGGCGGTTTGTATTCTTTTTCTACCATTTTTTCGCAGAGGATTTCGGGAGTGTAATACTCTCCTAACTTATGGCGCACCCCTGCGATGATCATCTCTTGGTAAATGGCACGGAAGATATCTGCCGCTTGGAACCGCATTAATTTAAGCTTGTTAAAAAACTCATCGCATAGATCATTCACATTAATTACCCACCTAAAAAAATCATGGTGAAACAAGGAAATTCCCAACACTTCAAAGTAATTTTCCAAGTCCTTAAATGAATCTCGGGAATATTTGCTGGGTTCTATGAATTCCTTATATAATATGAGTTTCAGGAGCATATTCAGGTACGAATGGCGCAGAAAAAGTTCCACGCCGACCTCCTCATCGTGATAGGCGAGGCTAAAGTTTCTCCTCCACTGTTGGAAGCATACCGTCTTTTCAGCTTTGTGGGATTCGAAGTGATCCTTCAAGCGCGAATAAGCAATCATATACAAGGGGGAATTAATTCCGAATAGTACTGCGAACTGTTCCGAATCCACGATGGTTGGCTCGAAAAGACATCCGATAAGTGATCGGATGAGATCGGATGAGATCGCCTTTTCGTTGTGCAATGTCCCCTTATTATTGAAATACCAGATAGTTGTTTCCGAAATGACAATCAAAAGCGCGGGATATGCACCTCGTGTCTGGAAATATTCCTCGATATATTGCATCCCCTTGGATTGTACCCACTTCTCTAAGGTCTTATCATCTATCTCGTACTTAAAGTCGATGATCACGTCCCCGATCAAGCAGTCGGGGCGCCCCTCCAAAACTCTGTGCTGCGCTTGGTAGGAGAGGCCGAGTTTATCGAAAAGGCTGTCGAACCAATGCTCAACATCAGATTCCTTCGACGCTTGGGCAAGGGGTCGCAAGTCCAGATCGATGTCTTTTAGTCGTGCCATAGTATATAGTAGAACGAAGGGTCTTATATAGTTTCTGGTGGGAAGATTAATGGTGCATTAATAAAAGAAGAGACTAAATCCCTCTTTAATTTTATATTATAAGTCAATAATATTTTTGGGATTAAACAATAATTTTAAAAGACCCTATAGATTGTAAAAATATTTTGAGTAATGTTTTATGATAAGAAGATTTAATTTAACTTTTATTTTTAACATTTCCAACCATTTTCTTTTAGTAGAATTCTTGCAGTTTTAGATTATTGTTTTAGAAATATAAAATTGCAGATTTGTCACATTTTTCTATTGAGGAAATAGAGAGGTTTCTTACTCTTTTAAATAAGAATTTTACTCTTAAAATTATTAATTTCTTTTAAAACATAAATTTAAAATTTCTTCCATTTTTATTTTATTTGAATATTTTGTTTACTTTAACAAAAATATTAATAACATTAATTAATTACATTTTTAATAAATATTGATAATTTTTTAGGAAAAAATGCTAGAATCAACTTTTAATATGAGGAGACTAACCGAAAAAGCGGGGGGTACTCTATAATATGCCATCAAGGCGCGGTGATGGAACTCTCGTCTTTAAAATATGCTTTTACGGGCCCAGTCTGGGCGGGAAAACGACCGCATTAGAATGGGTCTATGATAAGGAAGGCCTCGCTTCAGGAGACATGCAACAGATAGCTGACCCGACAGGCAGAACGCTCTTTTTTGACAGAGTGGTCGCGAATATTTAGTAGTTTTCCTACTAAATCGTGAAAGTCAGTAATGTTGTTTTCCAGGTATACACCGTAGCAGGACAGCGCAGACACAAGTTCCAGCGCCAAACAGTTCTTAACGGCACAGATGCCGTAATCTTTGTCTGGGATTCCCTCATCGACCAATGGGACGAAAATATCTGGTCGCTTAAGGAACTACTCAGATTTTACGGCGATAAACTCCTTACGGAGTCGCCAGGCGACCCTCCGGAGGTTCCTATGGTGATAATGGCAAATAAGCGGGATCTGGATGATATTGTACAAGTAGATAAGGTTCGGCAAGTACTCGACACCGCAAAATTAATCGATACGCTCGTATATGAAACCATCGCAATTGAGGGTACAAATGTTAAACGAGCATTTGTGTACGTCGCAAGACAATCAGTCCTTAATCACTACAACCAGTTATCCGGCAAGAAATAACATCCTTATTTTTTCCCTTCTCATTTTCTAAAAGATTAAAGCCTGCTTAATTTGAAGACCGATGGCTGAATCTTATAATACAAAAAGTTCAATCGGTTTTATATTAACATAAAATGGAATAAAGTTAAGGAAACAAATACCAAATAAAGCTCTATAGAGCTGAATTAGAATTTGAATCTAATTTAGGGTAATTCTCTATCAATTTCAAAAGAATATCTACTGAAAAAATAGAGAAGAAATAAAAGAAAAACCTAAATTAGCCTAGTCTAAGCTATATAAAGGCTTGAAAAGTTTTGATAATCGTCTAAGTTGAGAGCAAACTCTTTTTTATCTGGGCAAAACGTTTAGAATTAATAATGCGTATAGTTGAGACAAATATTACTTTTGGACCAAATAGAATTTAATTAAAGAGTTAAATTCCCTTTTTTAAATGTTGTTTATAGGTATACAATCTCAAAATCTACGTGTTTTTCTGAGAGTTTCAAAAATGCATAGGAATTTACATCGGTAAATCGCTTATCAGTTGGTGTTCCCGGGTTAAAATAATACCTTCCATCTCTTTTTTCTGTAGTTGGATGATGGATATGTCCAAATATAATGATATCATACGCGCTTAAATCAAATTCTTTATTAAGTCGTTTTATAATACCCCTGGGCCCTCCACTCCCGTGGGTTAAGAAAATCTTGTACCCAAGAATTTCTATTTCGCGTGTGCTTGGAAGGGTTTTATTCACTTCTGGGGAATCCATATTTCCCGAAATCGCAATGATTTTATCTTCTCCAAATAGCGAGATGAGACCCTTATAGACCTCTAACGTCGTAAAATCGCCCAAATGGAACACGTAATCCACTTTCCTTTTCTTAAAATCGTCGATTATTACTTGGGGGATATTTTCGGTTCTGGAGGGGATATGAGTATCGGAAAGGACACCAATCAATAACCTCTCTTTACTCGGTTCACTCATCTTCGGATTATTAATAATTAATTAAGCAGATTTAAAAATACTACCCATTTTTACATTTATATAACAATATTTAATAATTACTATTAGTTTGGAACTATCAGATTCAGCAGATATATCCTACACGGAGGGGGATATGGGTTATGAAATAATATAAAACCTTACCGACGCTACGGTTTCTAATCCCATGTGACGAATGTCCAAATTTGACCACATTTTAAGTAACTGTGGATTGTGGAAACTTAGAGATTTTTAGAGCATTTTCCGATTCCAGAAACATAATCGTCATCGTATGTATTTATGACCCGTACACCCTTGGCCTTCCGATGTGTGATTCGAATGGATTCTACAGGTACTCTAATAACTTGACCTTTTTCCGTCCCAATAATTATATCTTTTTCTTTTGCTACTTTAACTGATATCACCGAATCATCCTCCCCTAGATTAATATTTATTACTCCTTTAGCACCTCGGCTTGTCTTTCTATATTCCTTCACATACGTTCTCTGTCCCAATCCATTTTTAGTAATTGTTAAAATCACATCATCTAAACTTACTAAAAGCGCACCCACAATCTCATCTCCCTCCCTTAAATCTGCGCCTTTCACTCCTATAGCGTTTCTTCCTAAATCCCGAAGATCAGATTCATCGAAATGAATTGCATATCCTTTCTTAGTAGCGAGAAAAATATCTTGAAGTTCATTCGAAAGCCGCTTCACGCTTACTAACTCATCACCCTTTTTAATCCTCTGTGCTCTTATCCCTGTACTTCTAACCTTTGAAAAGTTATTCAATCGAATTTTCTTTACGATCCCATTCTTAGTTGCCATTATCAATCTCTCATCGTTTTCAAAGTTGTTTATGGGAATCATTTCCGATATGGTTTCATTATCTTGGAGGGGGATAATATTTACAATCGGTTTTCCCTTTGCAGTTCGGCTCTGTTGAGGGATTTCAAAGGTATATATCGAATAAATCCTTCCTTTTGACGTAAAAAAGAGAATGGTGTCATGTGTGGAGCAGACAAATAGGTCTTGAATAAAATCTTCTTCATCGACCTCCATCCCTTTCTTGCCACGCCCACCCCGATTTTGAGTGCGATATTCTTTAACAGATATCCGTTTAATATAATGATTTTTGGTTAAAATAACAATAGTGGGTTCCTTTTTAATTAAATCCTTTCTATTAATATCTAGTATGGCTTTTTGTTCGATAATTTGAGTTCTCCTCTCATCGCCATATTTTTCACTCAATTCTGTGAGTTCTTGTTTAATGATCTCCAATCGACGCTCTTCGCTTCTTAAAATTTCTTGGAATTCCTTTATCTCAGTCTTTAATGTTTTTTCCTCGTCAAAGAGCTTTTGTTGTTCTAAAGTGGTTAACCGAGATAGGGGCATTTGTAAAATCGCCTTTACTTGAACTTCAGAAAAGCTATATTTTTGTATTAATTTCGTTTTTGCATCATTTTTATCACTTGCCCCCTTAATAATTCTTACCACGTCATCGATGTTATTAAGAGCAATAATTAGTCCTTCTACCTTGTGGAGGCGTTTCTTTGCCTTTTTTAACTTATACTCGTTGCGCTTAATGATTATATCAAGTCTATGCTGTATATATTGCTGAATGAGTTCTTTGAGGGTGAGAATCTTCGGTAACTTTCCGTCATTAATTAACGCCAAGTTTTTAATATTAAAACTGGTAAATAAGCGGGTTCGTTTAAAAAGTTTATTTTTTAGAATTTCTGGTTGGGCTTTTCTCTTTAAATCCAATACAATCCGCATTCCCTTCCGATCCGACTCATCTCGTAAGTCTGAAACATCTGTTATAACACCTTCCCTTATATGTTTCGCAATCTTTTCAATAAGGGATGCTTTATTGATGAGATAAGGAATTTCAGTTATGATTAATCGCCTTTTATCACCTTTTTCCTCAAGACCCACCTTTCCTTTAATAGGAATCCTTCCAGTTCCAGTTGTATAGGCGTCATGTATTCCTGAAGTATTAGTTATGATCCCTCCCGTGGGAAAGTCCGGACCCTTAATCATTTGCATTAATTCTTCGATGGATATATCAGGGTCCTCTATTGTTGCAATTATCCCTTGGCATACTTCCGTGAGGTTATGCGGTGCCATAGAGGTCGACATCCCCACTGCAATTCCTTTTGTTCCGTTTAAAAGGACATTTGGAAGTTTTGAAGGTAAATATTCGGGTTCTTGCAAGCTATTATCAAAGTTAGGTTGGAAAGAGACCGTTTCTTTATCTATATCATCAATGAGTTCTTCCGCAATCCGTGACATCCTCGCCTCCGTATAGCGCATGGCTGCTGGAGGGTCTCCATCTATAGAACCAAAGTTTCCTTGCGGGTCAATCAACTCATAACGCATGGAAAAGTCTTGGGCCATTCTTACCAAGCTATTATAGACCGCAGTATCACCATGAGGATGGTATTTTCCAAGTACATCCCCTACGATTCTTGCAGATTTGACATGAGGTTTGTTGTAATAATGATTGTTATCCGTCATAGACCAGATAATTCTTCGATGGACTGGTTTTAGACCATCTCTCACATCGGGGATCGCCCTGCCCACGACAACGCTCATCGCGTAGTCAATGTAACTCCCCTTCATCTCATTTTTAAGCAATATTTCCTTAATATTTTCACTTGTCAAAAAAGTCGCAACCCCAATTTTTGAAAAATAAGTTTAATTCTATAATATAAATAAGGAAGGGAAAGAATAAATTTTTATGGATTGTCTAGAAAGCGCTTAAAAACTTTTATAAATTTGCGAAAAAGAGAACCAACTAGTCTTCATAGGAATCAATACTAATTGAAATCAATTCTCAACTAATATAGTTAAAGATACTTTTTTATAATAGACTAAATTTATTTTTTAACGATTCATATTTTATTTAATTAACCAATCTCTGTTTGCTCTAGAATGGTTAGCCGCGTTAGAAAAAGGTTGATAAATGTTAAAAGAAAGTATAAAGAGCCAAAAGATCATATGGTTGATACCATTGTGAAAGCCATTCAACATGAGGGGTTTTCATTTGTGGAAGTCTTACAGCCTGCCGTTGCCTATCGCAACACTTGGGCATTCTATACGAAAAAAACGGAGATAATAGAAAATAACGGCGACGACTATGAGAAAGCACTGCAGTTGGCTAAAATGAAAGATATATTTCCGATTGGAATTATTTATCAGAACCGCGAAAAAACCCCCTATCATTACGCACTTTATGGAGATCTCCATCCAATAAAGGATCGACTCCCTCGTGAAGAATGCCTAGAAAAAATTAGTAATCTTTTAAATTCGTTTTAAATTTAAGTAAAACCTATACTGTTTTCTGCTGTAGTCGAATATTTAAAGATTAGACATCAAGTACATTGACTTCATCATAATTCTCGATGATAAATTTCTTTCGGGGCGAGACTTCTTTTCCCATTAGTTGAGTAAAGACTCTGTCGGTTTCTAAATGATCCTCGTATATAACACGTTTTAGAATTCGAGTATCCCGCCTCATCGTAGTCTGATATAACTCATCTGGAGACATTTCCCCGAGTCCCTTATATCTCTTAATGCTGATGGGATTTGAGTTCTTCAAATCATACTTCTCCATTAATACTTTGAAATAATCGTCCCGCTCTTTATCCGAATAGACATATTTTCCGGTTCTTCGATAACTCACGTAATAGAGCGGGGGTGCCGCCACATATAAATATCCTTTATCAATTAAGGGCCGCATATATCTAAAAAAGAAGGTAAGTAGTAGCGTTTCAATGTGCGCTCCGTCCACATCCGCATCACAAAAGATTATAACTTTATGGTACCGTAACTCGTCCAGATCAAAGTCCTCATCATTTACTCCTTGAATTCCCACTCCAAGCGCTTTAATGATGGATAGGATCTCTTTATTTTTTAATATTCGATCAATTCGGGCCTTCTCTACGTTGAGTATTTTCCCTCTAAGCGGCAATATCGCCTGATAGGTCCGGTCTCGACCTTGTTTTGCAGATCCACCGGCAGAATCTCCCTCGACAATAAATATTTCGCATTGTTTAGGATCATTAGAAGAGCAATCAGCCAATTTTCCGGGCATACGGGCGTTGTCGAGAGCTGATTTTCGCCTAATTAGGGAGCGTGCCTTCTTGGCGGCTTCACGGGCCTTTTTCGCGTCGATTGACTTTTTTATAATGTCCTTACTATCAGAGGGATTATTCTCTAAGAATTTCGTTAGCCCGTCGGAGAGCACTTGGCTCACCGCAGGTCGAGCCTCCGAATTACCCAACTTTATTTTGGTTTGACTTTCAAATTGGGGGTCTGGTAATTGGATGGATAATACTGCAGAAAGGCCTTCTCGTGTATCGGCACCACTCAGACTTATCTCTTGATATTTTTTCCCCATATATTCACTGATGTAACTGTTAAGGGTGCGAGTAAGAGAGCCTCTGAATCCTGTAAGGTGCGTTCCGCCTTCTATAGTATTAATTGTATTACAATAAGTTAGAATATTCGTCTGATAACCTTGATTATACTGCATTGCAATCTCGACTTTTATTACATCCTTTTTCCCATTATGTTTATTGATATATTCGCCCGTAATATGAATGATTTCTTGATGTAAAGGTTGCTTTTCTTTGTTTAAAAATTCGACAAATTCCTTTATTCCCCCTTCATAATGGAACACTTCCCTCTCTTCGCTTTGCTTATCGAGAATCTCAAATCTTGCTTGTGGAGTTAAAAATGCCAATTCTCGCATTCGACTGGAAATAGTTGAAAATTCAAAAATTGGTTTGTTGGGCTCAAATGAAAAAATATCTTTATCGGGGTAAAATCTAATTTTAGTCCCGCTTTTAGCCTTATCCACTTCTTTTATTTCGGGATCAGAAGCCTTTTTTCCTCGTGAAAACTTCTGCTTGTAATAGGTACCGTCCCTATTTACCTCCACTGTGAGCCATTCTGCTAATGCGTTTACAACAGACAACCCTACACCGTGGAGACCGCCCGAAATTTTATAACTTTTGTTATCAAATTTGCCTCCCGAATGTAAGTGGGCCATTATTACCTCTACTGCGGGTTTATTGTATTCCCTATGGTTATCTATCGGGATCCCCCTTCCGTTGTCTTTTACCTCAACGGAGCCATCCTCGAAAAATGTTACCTTGATGCTATCCGCATAGCCCGCCATTGCTTCGTCCACTGAGTTATCGAGGACCTCCATAACCAAATGATGAAGCCCCTTTTTGCTCGTATCACCGATATACATTGCGGGTCTTCGACGAACCCCGTCTAATCCCTTTAAAACTTTAATACTCTCAGCACTATATTTAGAACCTCCCGTATCTGTCCCTTCCCCCTTTTCTGTCATTAATAATCTTCTTTAGTTTTTTTTGACTATTTTTTAAAGAAATTAATGGAAAATTAGTAGTTAAAGTACCTAAAAAATAACTTCTACAAATAAATATAGGGATTGATAAAATTTAAATATGATCGAAAAATAGAAATATTTTAAGGCGAAATTAGAATAAGAAGCCTTATTTAACGACCTTATCGATGCATATTCTAGCTTGGAAAGACCTCCCATACTGTGGAAATCTGAGACTATAATCCTTTTGGACACATTTTCAGAGATTTTTCTAAATGAAAAATGAGACTGCAAATTAGATTTTATTGTATCAGATTCAAATAATCAATGAGTTCACTACTCTTAGGGCCAGAATTAATAAATAGGAATAAATATTTTATGAATTCAAA
>CAZDJH010000071.1:0-6736 GCA_964505645.1 uncultured archaeon
TATACAAATAAGTGCATTTATGATTGTAAGTATTGTTTTTCCCAGAGTTGCAAGCATCGTGTAAGCTTTAGTCCCGAAGAGTATGCCCGTACCTTTATGAAACTTTATGCGATGAATGTTGCCGAAGGGGTCTTCATTTCTTCTGGAGTATGCGGAAGCGCAGATGAGACTACAGAGGAGATGTTGGAAGCGATTCGCCTTCTCCGTTTAAAATATAAATTTCAAGGCTATATTCACTTTAAATGCCTCCCGGGAGTATCTCGATACCTTCTTAAAGAGGCTATTGCCCTCTCAGATAGAATTTCTATTAATTTAGAGGCATCCACTAAGGGTCATTTAGCCGAAATAGCGTCCCAGAAGGATTTTAAGAACGATCTCCTCACAAGGCAGAGATGGATAAAAACCATTCGAGCACGTCATAATGAGGACGTGTTAAAAGAGTTAAAGGATCTCAAAGAAGATGGTGTGATTGAAGCTCAGAGAAATAAAATTAATGCACACAAGTCAAATGGTTATAAAAAGTTCCGGTGGGACGGTGCACCTATCCTAAACGGTGGCCAAACAACTCAGTTCGTGGTGGGCGCAGCCGAAGGAGAATCGGACCTAGATCTACTTGAACGAACAGATTGGCTTTATCGGAAGATAGATTTAAGACGCGCCTATTTCTCTTCCTTTATTCCTATCAAAAACACCCCCTTAGGTAATCATGCCGCGGCGTCCTTAGAAAGAGAGCACCGCTTATATCAGAGTGATTGGTTACTACGAATATATCACTATTCGCTCAATGAACTTAAAAGTATTCTTACTGAAGAGGGAGATCTACCTAAAGGAGACCCAAAAATCCATTTTGCCAGGCATTATTTTAGAAATCACAGCTTGGTGGATCCCAATATTGCCTCATATCAAAAATTATTACGGGTCCCTGGGATAGGCCCTACATCTGCGAAGCGTATTATCAATCTGCGGGCAAAAAAATTCAGAATTACTCGAAGGGAACAGCTTAAATCCGTAGGTGTAGTTCTTAAACGGGCGGATTCCTTTCTTAAAATTAATGGGAAGACGCAAACAACTATTAATAATTTCATCTCACCCAAATCTGAAAGCTCTATTGGTGTTGATGGTTAAAATGAATAAAAAAGTGGCCCGTGGGGATCCTCTTAAGATTTTGGGTCGCTCAAAAGGTTATTCTCGGAAGGAAGTGCTTAGATATATAGTACACCACGAAGAACAAACTCCTAACCTTATTAAAGAGATAAAAAGGATACCAGACGTTGTTTTGCAAAATGTAGGAACTCCTATTGCCAAAAAAGCGATTAAGATGGTAAGAGAAGTCTTCAGAGAGGTGTATAGGGCGAAACAATTTACAAGAACGAACATTAATAATCGTGGTGTCTTATATGGAATTGTATTATTAAAGCATAAAGTCATGGACCTTGTTTTACATTATTTCCATCAACGATGGCCAAATTGTGTGATATGCTTATATAACGAGCATACAGAATTTACGGGGATTATGAATGAAAAAGGGATAATGCGAAGAATTCAATCTTCGCTTGAGGAAGTTGTCGAAGAATTGAGTCTATTTCGACCGATTAAACCTTATTTTGATGACATCCAATTTTCAGGTAAGGAAATCTTTGAAACCCTCTACATGACTCAGAATATTTCAACTAGAGAAAATCCGCGATACTTTAAGCAGATGATTCCCGATAAATGCTATAATCTTCCAGGAATGAGGGATGGAATTGAAAAGAGATTTTCTAAAAAAAATAAGAATCTGGATGAATTTTTGTGAAATGTGTACAGAACGTTTATAATAGCGTATTAGAATAAGAAACGGGTCACAAGTTGCTTTTCTAACCAATTCGTATAATTTTTGGTAATTCTTCCTTCAAAAACAGCATACGTTCCCTTATGCTCTCCCTTTATATGTTCAAAATACTTCATCAAAGGAGTAAGACCTTTTTCCATTGGATATCCGAATGCTTGTTTAAACGTTTTTTCTCCGCTTATTACCAGCCTACATTTTTTTATTTCTTCTTGAATGACACGTTTAGTAAGTAATTCATCTGGATCAATATCGCCCTCAACATTTTCATATGATCCTTTTACTTCTTCCAAGTCTACGAGGATTAAACCGTGGTTCTTATGAACTTTCTCGAATTCTTTCACCTTTTCGGTATTTTTAGGCGAATTTGGGCGAATTTTTATATACATATGACAACCAGTACAAGCGCGGACTCTCAACTCAACTCTCCTCTAAAATTTATCGTTATTGACTACTAGATTAAATGAAGATATTTTATTTAATAATTTAAACTTTATGTTAATGATCTATTCGAGGTTCCAGCGAATTTACATTTATAAATTGTAAAAACTCATTCTTCTATTGCCACCATAACTACCCAAGGTGAAATAAGAATGTTGCTCATAAAAAAGAGGTTTCATTAAACCTTTCTGCATACATAAGTTTTTTCGATAAAATTCTTCATCCAATGAGAGCGATATCACCTTCGCCATGAGGATAAATTGTCTCTTAGAAGTCTCTGAAACTATTTTTTTTCCAGAGTAGTCTACATTCTAAATGGGTTCCACATTCTTTTATTCTGGGAGGTTTAACTTTTATTGAATCTATGGGAATTAGATTGGTGTGTTTAAACTCATCTTAATCGGAGGGAATTGGGTCTGCCGTCTGGTTTACTTTCCTTAAAAGATTAATGCCAAGAGTATTTAAGACAAATTCCCTATTAATTATAATATTCTTGAAAGTATCTCGATCTTCATCTGATCCGATGCTAATGATTAGAGAATTATAAGAGACTGGCATTACCATAGTATATGAAGCTATATTATAAATACCCCTTAATCTACGGTTGAGATCAAATATACAGGAACCGGTATAAAGCACATTTTGTATTCATGCTTCTTTAAGGTGGATAATGAATCTACTCCCTTGGGTAAAGTCTTCCTCAACTTTGTTTTCGACCCATACTTTTCCACCATATATGTTTATTATTTTCCTTACAAGCGAAAGCCCAATTCCCATTCCTCCCGTGCTTCTATCACTTTTATAATCTCTTTTAAATATATTTTCTTTTATTCCATTGGGGATACCTATTCCATTATCTTCTATCTCAATTTTAACGAAGTCTCGCTCCTCCTCTTTTTCTTTCGAAACATTTCCTTTTAATTCTATCTTATTATTTGTATTGTGGATAATACCGTTTCGCAAGATATTCTCGAAAGCTTCCGTCAGCAGTTCGCCCCCTTCAACGTAAATGTCTTCTTTTGGAAATTTGGACTGAATCTTAATATCTTTTTGGTTAAATTGAGAATTTACCGCTTCTATAGCCTCATCAAATAGGTTCTTGATATTGACCGAGCCCCTTGCTTGTTGGTGGACTTCTAACTCTGAAAGTTTATGTACGCTGGAAATTAATGATGCCCCTCTTTCCACTTGTCGTTTTATTAGTTCTATCAGTTTCTCTTTCCTTTTCGATTTGTGAGGAGTATCTTTCCATATTTCTAGTAAATGAGTAGAAGATTTAATGTTATTGAGTATATTTCCTATATCATGAGCCAAAAGGTCTCTATAAAACTCTGAGCGACTTAAAGATGATTTCAATTTCTGTTCCATCTCCTTTCGATCGGTTATATCTTGAATATATACTAAGTAATTGCTAACTTCTTGACTTGAACTGACGACTATAGGAGCAATTAACACTTCCAAATAGGAAAATTCATGTTTTACGGTATCATATCTATCCATACGTTTAACTTTATTAAAATCATAGGGGATTTCCATCCGAACCGTCTTTCCCTTTTTAATCTTCTTTTTCGCATCTTCGGATATAAAAGGTGAAGAGAATAGTCCTAAGTTTTGAATCCTTTTAGGGTTCGTAATTCCAAAAATGTCGAGGCAAGCCTTATTTACAATCAAATTTTTACCCTTAGAATCAAATAATTCGATTCCGATTGGGGATTTCAAAAATAATGTCTTAAATTTCATCATAGATAATTCGCCTTTTTTTAATTCTGTGATGTCTCTAGCCTCAGATAATAATATTGTTTCTCCGTTTTTATTCGTTAGAGGACTGATATTCAAATTATAATATCGGATTTCTCCACCACTTATCTCCGCTTCTATCTCTAGATTCTTTACTTCTTCTTTTTTCTTTAATTTTTCCATGACTCGCGATATTTTTCTTGAGTCCCCTCCACTATAAAACTCCATAAGGTTTCTCATCTTAATTTCTTTTGGGGATAATCCAATTAAATCCAAGAAGGTTGAATTTGCATATAAGAGATGTCCCTTTGTATCGGTTAAAAATATTATATTATACTTTGCATCTAAGAGAAGTTCAATCAATTCATCCTTGTTTGCTATAAGATTAATTAAGTCCTCCACTTGATTTTCACCCATTTATTAATCCTCTTATACTACATTATTCATTAGAATTGTTTGAAGTTTATTAATATCAAATGGTTTTTTAAGAAATATTTTTGCCCCTATTGATAATGCTACTTCCTTTACCGATACATCAGCGCTTATAAAAATAATTTCAATGTTTTTCTCAATATTTAAAATGTGCTTCATAGCATCAATCCCGTTCATTATGGGCATTCGATGATCCATAATAATAACATCGGGTTTATCCGAACAATTTTTAACTTTTTCCACTGCCGCCTTTCCATTCGTAGCGGTTTCAATTTTTTCTAAACCAAATTCATTCAGAATTAGTCTATATAATCCAAGAATGGCATGATCATCATCGACGACTAATATTTTGATAAGAGAGGACACCTCTGAGAATTAAAAAACCGAACCGTATAAAACAAGTCTAATAACTAATAAAAATCCCTATTTTTAAACCTTTGTAGAAGGAAGGAATGAATTTTTTTTTTAAAATAATTTCTGAATAAGACAAACAGAAAAAGTTAATTGGTCTTGGACGGTGGAAATATATGTCACTAATATTTTTTGAATATCTAACTAATTAATTTTTATTTCCCTTCTTAGATGATTCTTCTGATAATCATTTTTATTATGCATAATACCATATCAAATGAGAGATTAAAAATGGATTATTAGGATTTTTTAAAGCCAACCCTTCTGCTTCCAAATCTTTATAACCCCCCTAAATTTTTCCTTATTACGGCTAATCATTCGCTTTAAAAATACTTTTTAAAGTTTTTATTTGTTTTTTTTGATTGTTTTTATTTGACATTTAATCTCAACTCCAAGTTTTTAAAGATTTTAAATTGAGTAGGAAAGGAGATTAGAAAAAAATTCGGTTTAATATAAGAATTAATTCCTTTCATAGGGGAACTTTACTATAAAGTTCGTTCCTTGCGTATAATCGCCCTTAATTCTATCTTCTACTGTGATTTCTCCATCCAGGCTTTGAATTATTTTATTTACAAGGGTTAACCCAAAACCCATGCCTTTTCCGCCTTTTCCTTTTACATTTTGAGTTTGAAATATTAATTTCTTTTGTTTATCTGAGATTCCGATTCCATTATCCTTGAATTCCATTTTTATGTATTGCTTCCCGCGAGAATTGGTTTTTGTGATGTTAATGTCAATGATAACTTGCTCACCTTCATTATATTTTACAGCATTAATTAGAATATTTTCAAAAACATCAGATAAAAATTCATTCGCTTTAATTTGTACCTCCTCTTGAAATGATGATACCTTTAAGTTAATTCCCCTTCTCTTAAAGCTATTCTTTATATATTCTATTGTATTTCTTAAGACCGTAAGGAGGCTGACGGGCTTTAAGTTGTCCTTTATACTTTCTAATTTCGAAAGCTTACGAACATCCGATACTAATTTTGTTCCCCTTACGATTTGTTCCTCAATAATATTATGGTATTCGCTTATTTTCTCTCCATAATCTCGATTTTTTAATTCTATATCTTCTAATTGTACTGCTGACTTGATATTCTGGAGTATATTATTAATATCATGGGCGAAAAGGTCTTTATAGAGGTTTGCCAATTCATATGCTTTCCGGTATCGGCGCTCAGATTTTTTTAATGCTAATTCTGCCCTTTTTCTATCTGTTACATCGATAAGTGTGATTAGAATTGCTCGCTTACTTTTGTAATGTATCGTATTTGAATAGACATCTAACCAGATAACACCTCCCGATTTAGTGATGGCGCGAAATTCATAATTACTAACGTACTTCTCATCTTTTGAGAAGGTTACACATATATGATCGGTCACAAACTGATGATCATCTGGGTGTACGCACTTTTGATATTCTGACCCCCTCCAATTCATCATTTCCTCCTTTGTATAACCAAAAAGAGTTGAATATTGGCGATTTATGTATACGGGCTTCTTATCTTGTATTAGCATGATTCCCATATCCGCTCTTTCCGCGATGGTTCTGAAAATTTCTTCTGATTCGCGTAAACTCTCTTCTATCTGTTTCCGTTCTGTTATATCCCGGGCGATTGCAATAGTATTCCATTTGTTCTCGATTTTAATTGGTGTCAAAGATACTTCGATATATATTTTCCGTTTATCTTTAGTTAGTGCTGTTAACTCCGATGTCTCTTCCATTAGAGATGAATTACCTGTCTCTCGGAAATTAGTGAGGTTTTGATTATAAAAAACTTTTTTTTCTGGTGGAATAATTAATTGATCTAAAGAATTACCCACCGCCTCCTTTTCGGAAAAGCCAAAAGTTTTTTGGGCAGCATTATTCCAAAATTGTATCAT
>CAZDJH010000071.1:6746-10754 GCA_964505645.1 uncultured archaeon
ACACCCTCGCCTGATTGGATTAAAACTTTGTCCTCATTTATCTTTAAATCTTTTTGAACTTGCCTTAAATTTGTTATATCTATACCAAAACCGATAATTCCAATAACTTTTTCCCCTCTATCATCCTTAATAGGAATCTTACTATTTAAGATCCATCTAGGACCACGCGGGGTTTCTATTGGTTCGATGAAGTCTATCTCGGGTTTACCCGTTCTTATAACATTTAAATCATGTTCCCAAAATTTTTTTGCCATTTCTTCAGGATGAATATCTGAAGTGTTTTTACCGGCGATTTCTTCAGGTGTTAATTCGAAGCTATCTGCATATTTCTTATTGACTCTAATGATATTATTTTCCGTATCTTTATAATAAATTAAAGCGGGGACATTATCTAAAATGACCTTTAATTCTTCACTTATTTTTTGTAATTGCCTTTTAGATCTTTCGGATTTTATTTCTGCCTCTTTTCTCCCAGTAATATCCCTTCCTAGTAATTGTATTAGCTTCTTATCATTATAGCTAATGAAAGATGGGTGAGATAATATCCCAATTTTCTCTCCACTTTTTTTTCTTATTTTCATTTCTATGGGTTCTAAACTTTTCTTTTCGAAAAGCATATCCGTACGTTCCATCAATTTCTCTGAAATTTTTGGATCAATTAATCCCACATCCATAAGATTACTGCCGATCAACTCCTCCTTATTATATCCAAGTATGTCTTTCACGGAAGAATTACAATCGATAATATTCCATTCTTTATCGATCAATAATATATATAGAGGAGATTTTTCAAATAAATGGCGATATTTAGTTTCAGAGATCCTTAATTCCTTTTCTAGTTCTCTTGCGCTACAAATTACCCCTATTCTCACAATAACAAATAAATCGGGGAGATATGTACAAGAGATCCTTAGAACATTGGATGCACCCAAATGCTTAAGTTCTATTTCCAGCTCTTTAGTAATGTTTTTTTTTCTTCGGTAAGATTTTTTAATACATTTTAAGATTTCTGGTTGTTTTTTATAAAATTCTGAGGCATTAATTCCAAGGTATCCCATTTCATTTTCCTTAAGTGACTTCCCAGCAGCCTTATTATAGTGAATAAGTTGAAAATTTCCATCGATTTTTTCCCATACATATGTAGGTGCTGACAATTTTTCAAAATACGCTTCTATAAGTCTATTCAATTTTTTGTTCAAATATTAATACCCCATAGGTCTATTAGATAAATCTTAATAATGAAATCTAAGATGATAATTTAGTAATTAATCACAATTCATGTTTTTATACTCTTGGATAAAGGAATGAATTAATATAAAAATGATGTTAATAAAAAAAAGATTTAAATATTTCCGACTTTCCTTATTGTTGATCTATTAGCAAATAATTATATCGAAAGTAATACCAAATCTATAAGTTTTTAAATCTTCAATAAATTCATACCTTATTAACATTATAAAAATTATGTTTCTGGTAGAACGAAATGGATAATGATAGTGAAGGGATTGTTGATAAAGAATTCGTAAGATATATTCAAGGTCAGAGAAATCAATCAAAAAACTATTTTGCTTTCAGTGCTGAATGGATTGGAATTACTTTAACCATTTTAACCCTATTATGGTCATTTGGAAATAGGATACCCGTTGTATCGTATTTATTATTGATTGCATTTATTTTCTTTGTTAATAATGTCGCCGTTAATTCAAAGATCATGCATGAAATTGACGATGGACAATTAGAACATTTGGAGGATCTTGTACCATGGGTATCACTAGCTGAAAATACCTATAGTTTAGGTTCCGCTTTAGTCTTGACCTCTTTTATGATCATTTTCTATTCGGCATTAGGAGAAGATATAATTGCGCCTTCGATATTTATATTAATTACTTGGGTTATGTTATTTATATATAAGACGATTAGAAATAAAGTAAATTATCATAAACCTACAACGAATACTGGAAAGGCCAAAAAGAAGGCTACATCGATTAAAACCTTTCTTTATATGATAGAAATTGTCTTTTTAGTGTTTTTATGGCTAGACTTTTTTTCCATAATTGATTGGGTTGCCCCTCTGGTCTAATTAGTAAATGAATCCAAATAGTAGTTGTTTTATTGGAAAGTTAATAATTTTTTTTCTTTTCCTTAATTATTTTTTAATTAATTTATAGCGTCTTCAAGGTACTTATGTAACTCCCGCTCCGAAATTTTAGCATCGATAGCCACAAAAAACCCCGTAGAGTGGGCAAAGATTACATGCTCGTAATTAGCAATTCTGGTAAAGTCAACACGGTTATCATCTTCATATCTCATCAAAGCAATAGAACCTTCTGGTCTATTATTCGGATAAATAGCAATACCCCCAATACCCCATTTTTTATCCTTTACATCTTTTAAAACCTTAGTGAGCATTTCTGAGCGCTGAGCATCAATTGGATATTTTATAACGGGGACATCGTTTATGGTTTTGAAGGTTGCGAGTTTTTTTACCTGTTTTAGCGTTCCGTAATAATCCGAAACAGAATTGAAAAAATTCTCCCCAATAAATTGAAGTATTGAAAAAAGAGGATCCGAGACCTTAATTATATCTTGTCTTTGGAATAAGGTTAAGATACTGCGCTCGATGAATGACTCTAAACCGCCCAAAGCACTAAAGGAAATGTCTAATTCTTTAACAACGCATTTAGGTCCCTTAACATCCATAGTTCTGGAGACATCTAACCAAGGGAATAATTCCGCTGCTTTCTCCCAGATCCCCCATTCCTTTAATAGCATAGAAAAGGCGCATTCCTCTAAGAGATTCTCTTGATTGCCCTTTATTTCTTCTGAAGTATCAAACGGTAAATGATGGTCAAACTGCCGTAACTCAGGATTAAATTTACCTCCAATATCCAGCTTCCAAATTTTTGAGTTCTTAAGTTCTTGTTGGTTTGGAGTTTTACGACGGATTTCTTTAATCTCATTATATCTATTATCCGAAGCGCATTTATAAAGTACCAAACTGGTGGCAAATAAATCATCAAAATGCGCACATCCCGGATGAGTGATAATAATCCCCTTTCTTTTGGACATATTTTAATGTCAACCTCAATTATACTCATAGTTTTTTCGGAATCTATATAATGATAAGTGCCCTTTTCTAATTAAAGCTTTATCTTATGAGAGATAACTCAACCGATAATCAAATTATCAAAAACTATACGGGATAAATTTTCAAAGATGTCCTATTTAAATCGATCTAAAGAGATAAATACTATGTTGTTTAAGAGTAATTATATTTTGATAGCATTCTAAAGAGAAATAATAATGACAAAGGAGTCTCAAATTTTTGAAGGATTAAGGATTTTAAAAAGACCTGAATTAGTAAAAGATCTTCGGTTTAATAATCCAATTAAGCGCTTTAAACATGTGGAGTTTTTAGACGAGATCATTGAAAATTGGACTAGCACAAAAACTCGAGAAGAAGCGATTGATGCTTTTGAAGCGGTTAGGATTCCATGTGGAAAGACACTAACGATGTCCGAAGTTCAAAATCATCCCAATCTCAAGGAAAGAGGGATGTTGATTGATCATTTCGACTTTTCATTATGGAATGTGGATAAAGCAAGTATACCAGGGCCCTTGATACGTTTTTCAGAGACTAAAGGCATTGGGCCCGAATTTCGGCAAAATAAGGAAGAAACATTTTGCGGATTATTAGGTATTGATAAAGAACAGTCCTGACTAGTTCCCAAAAAGTGGGAAAAACTTGGACATCACGAAAAAAATGTGGGCTTTTTTAAGATTTTATTCGACTTTTCCATATGAAAGGATAATACACCCGTTTCCTCTAACGACGGGTTGGGACACTTTGTCCAAGTTTATAGTTAGAGTTAAAAAAGTTGGAAGGCGACCATATAATTTAAATTAGACCCAACCTTCTATTATTATCTCTAAAACTAAAAGATTTTATATAACATATAATTTAAATTAGACCCAACCTTCTATTATTATCTCTAAAACTAAAAGATT
>CAZDJH010000071.1:10854-12639 GCA_964505645.1 uncultured archaeon
TTATATAACATAGTGTTTTTACATATTATCTTACTTCACATAATAAACATTAAATTAAATTAAATTAAATTAAATAAGATTTTAATCTAATGCCCGATAAGGATTTGGATTCCAATAATAAATACCGAAAAATGAGATATAAAGAAGTAGTTGAGGTATTTAAGAATGCCGTATCTAAAGATTTGGTGGATAAATATAAGAAGACGGTAAGGACTCTCGCAAGACCAGCGAAGGAAGGTGAGGAAATCTTCACCGAAATAAATGGGAAAAAAAGAACAAAGAATAAAGCAAATGAAGGAGATTTCATTGTAAAAAATCCTGACGGAGAAGAGTACATTCTTTCTGAAGACAGATTTAAGAAGCGCTATAAATTAGTAAGTGAGGCAAAGGAACAATCCAACTATAGGGCGTATCAAGCATTTGGTAAGGTATGGGCATTCCAATATAACGGACCAGATTTAAAAATAGAAGCCCCATGGGGGGAAGAACAGATCATAAAGGATGGAGATATGATCGCTTCATTAAATAAGTATAGTTATGATGATATTTATGGAATTCAGATAGATATCTTTAAGGAAACATACAAGAAAGTGGGTTAAGATCCCTTCAAGAAATGGCTTCACTATCATTCTGGCAAAAAGAAGGTATTTCAAAAACATCCTAGACCAAAGGAGTTTTATTTTATTAAAATTGTGAGGAACTGATCTTAAATAAACAAATTTATTACCTTTCGAAATCTACTTTTAGGAAAACCTTATATAAAACGATTTATATATTTAGTATTAGAGGAAAATAATATTCCAATAAAACTTATCATGTGAATAAGAAATATGCCTTCAAGGGAGCGAGAAAAACGAATAAGAATTGATAAGAAGAAGGTAATACAAATTACAATCTTCACATTGTTATTACCCGGTGCAGAATTCTTTCTCTTTCCTAATTTATTATTCCATTTTTGGGACGAGATATTTCAGATAGATGTATTACGTTATACTGGGTTGACATTGATGGTGGGGGGCTTTGTATTATATATTATATGCGTTAAAGATTTTCTTGTTCAAGGTGATGGTACTCCGATGTTTTGGTTTTCCGAAAAAATGCATCTAGATAAAATATTTGGGAAGGAACCCAAAAACTTAGTTTCAAGCGGCATCTATCGACGTTCTCGAAATCCGATGTATCTCTCAGAACTCGTTTTCATTCTAGGCGAAGCTCTCTTTATTCAGTCTTATATACTGTTTTTCTTTCATGTACCCGCGGTGTTTGTTGTAATGCATGTTATCATTACAACCATCGAAGAAAAACATTTAAAGGAGAAATATGGGGAAGTATATGAGGAATACATAGAAAAAACACCTAGATGGATCGGTTTTGGAACATGGGAAGGAGATAAAAATCATAATGGAAACCATTAATTACCATTTTTCAAACCTTAGAACAAGAATATTATAATAAGTCGCCCTTGCGGGGCAGTCCTCCTATGACCACAATTTTTTCATAAGAATCATCCTATCATATGAAGTTGGGGTTTTTTATCAAAAAAATAATACGATAACCAATCTGATAATAATTCCCACGATACATCCTCACACACCATTTCCATTGGTTTTACTTAGGTTATATATGTTTAATATGTCCAGAAAATAAAAAATAATCACTCCTAAAAGAATAGCAACAATCAGAATAATCAATGCGATTACCGTTTTATTTACAATAAATGAGTTATTTAAATCAATGATTATCCGTCACCTAATTATTATTTATTATATTATAATAAATGGCCTT
>CAZDJH010000072.1:0-6936 GCA_964505645.1 uncultured archaeon
GATGTTGATATAAAAGACCTTAATAAAAAAATCCGTAATTCAGTAAAAAATATTAAGCCCCTAAAAGGCTTCGAAATCATCGCAGAAAGCATGGTGTTCCGTATATACGATATGTTCGGACGGGGAACCCTCCTTTCTATCCTTTACCAGATGGGCGCGGGCCCCGGTAAAGCAATTTCCCATCGGCTTAAGGAAAAATACGGAAAAGATAAGTTTGAGCTGTATGAAGCAACCGAAATAATCCTCAAAGAACTCAAGGACTTTTATTCTATAAGAATTAGGGACGTAGAAGAGGACGAGAAAAAGATTCGAATCGTCATCGAAAATCACTGCTTCTTGCGTGAACCCTTTAAGGAGCGGGAAAATCTGAAGTTTGGAAGGGCCTTCTGTCGCGTGAACAAAGGGTACTTTGAAGTCGCCTACAAGGAGTTATTGGGGGAAAATATCCGCAGCGTGGAGATCAATTTCCTCGAAAATGACCCCGAGAAGGATGTTTGCATTGAGGAACTCATTTTTTATAAGTAGGCCACCCGACTTTCATACACACAGTCTTTATTTTCTACTTATTTAAGTGATTGTTATGGAGAGATTATTAAAGAGTGTTTATATTTAATATTTATTTAAACTCTTCACTCAATATAAAGGTTCACAGAAATATTAAATAGAGTTTTAATCTGCAGATATTAATGATTGGTTCTCTTTATATACTTAATTATTATATCTTGAGAGGTCTTTCTCTCTGAGGAAATAATTTAATGTCCCCAGATTGAGTTTATTAGAATTGAAGTGTCCATTGAAAAATTATTTAATGAATATTTTCCTTATACCAGGAGGTAAGATAAACCCAAGATAAAATTCAAATCCACTTAAAGCCAGAATAGTTCTATTTACAATTAAAATAATCCCCCATAAAGGTTCTGGAAAATAGAACTTCAATCCATCCATGGCCGCTCCTAAAGTAAAAGAAATGATCGCAATAAGGAGAAATTTCCCTTTTAATCGGATTTCAGGAGACGTCGAAGCAATAGAGGAGCGTGAAAAAAATATTCCTGTCACCAAGAACGTCATTAAAATGAAGATGAGGTAAAATGTAACATAAGGTTCGTAGTCTGCATTGACGGGACTATATAAAGACCCGATTAGAGAGATATCTTTCATAAAAAGACTGATAAAAAAGAATTCCCAAATAATGCCAATAATAACATAGATAATAATGATCCATTTTTGGAGATCTTTAAGTACCAATTCTGTGAAAGCTTTTAACCAGATAACGATCGCAATTGGTACGAGAATGTTTGCTATTATAAAATAAATCCCCTCTGGAAGACCTACAGCATTGAAGAGTGCAATAAAAAAAGAAAGAGATGATGCCCACCAAATCTCGCTCATTAGGATCCAAGTCAATCCCACATAAAGGAAAATTGAGTCCCCGAGTTGGAAATATTTCGATATAATTTTCAAACCAACGCTAATAGAAATAACTACAAAAATAATACTGGAAATACCGTTAATATAATCTAAAAACATTAAACCCATTTAAAAACACCAGAGCTCATCAGAGATTTTTAATATTAATATGATATATTATTATTTATTATTTATTATTTATTATTTAAACTTTATTAATTGACTAAATGTTATATTCTTTGTAAACATACCAAATCATTAATAATATTTATCCTATTCCGGCTTAGAACCGGGAGATTGGGTAATTGTGGGAACCTCAGGCACTTCTTTGATTTCAATATTCCCGGAGAGTATGGCCACTGCGTTGTGTTTGCTGGATTTGTCCAGAGTTGGCAATATATCTGGGATCGAGATGCGCATGAATGGATGGCACCAGGTACTCCCTATGTAATCCATTCCACAAAAAGCGACAATGCTGAAAACGGATTGGGCTATTCGAAATGGTCCACAGCGGTCAATGACCACAATGAATTTGCTCGCTCGTTGGAGGTTTCGTATCTCTCATGGTGGCAGAAAGACAATGCCCTTTACTTCCTGAAAAATGAATTGGACGGCGGCTGGGACGGATATCCGGTCGGGCCCAAGTACGATTGGGGTTGGACCTGCAAGCAGGTCGATGCGGACGAACCAAATGGATTGTCCGGTGTACGAGGATATTACTGCTCCGAAGCTATCTGGGCAGGCTATAAGGGCGCCCTTGGTATTGACTTAGACCCCGCAGGAAGCGGATGGTCTTGGAGAACTGCCTATGGAGTATCCCCCGATGACTTATGGGATGATTCCGACTCGTCAACCATCGCATACGCCGATTAACCATTAAAACGTATATTTAGACATATACAATTATATAATAATTTGTAAACAAATTTGTAAACAAATATGATGTTAAAAAGAGATTGACAAAGATTAAAAAATTTGTAGGATTATTAAAGATATCGAAATTGAATTAAATAAATCGAAAAAATAGAACGTGAGTTAAATGGAACCAAAAAAAATAGCTATTATTGGAGCCGGAACAATGGGTCATGGAATCGCTCAAGTTGCGTTAATGGGCGGACATGAGGTTGTTTTGGTTGACATCAAGCAGGAATTTGTTGATAATGGTGTCGCGAAAATCGAAGAAGGGATACAAAAGCTCGACAGCAAGGGGAAATTGGGAGAGGGCGTGTCTGCCGATGATGTAATGGCGAGGCTCTCCACAAGTATCGATAATGCCGAGGCTGCGGAAGGGTGTGATTTTGCAATTGAGGCGGTGATCGAGAAGATGTCCGTCAAAAAGCAGGTATGCAATACCGTCATGGAAAACGGACCTGACCATCTCATCTTTTGTAGCAATACCTCAACCATGAGCATTACCGAAATCGGAAAGGAGAGCCCCGACCCATCGCGAGTGTGCGGGATGCATTTCTTTAACCCTCCGGTCCTTATGCGATTGATTGAAGTAATTCGCGGCGAAGACACGTCCGATGAAACGTTTGAGAAGGCAATGGAAGTGGCGGAGACATTTCCGTGCTTACGAGGCGACCGATATATTGCTCCCGTCTTGAAGGACAGACCAGGATTTATTGTAAATCGGTTGAATGCTCCTGTTCAGATCTATCTCTCCTATTGCTTCGATAAGGCAAAGGAAGAAGGATACGATTGGGCGCAGTTGGATGCCGATGCGGGCGGGAAAATGCCCATGCCACCGTGTGTATTAGCAGACTTTACAGGAATCGATACACTCTTCCATGTAATGAATTATTATAAGGAAACCTTATCTCCTGAATTCGAACCAGGAGAAGTAATTAAGGACCTTTATGAGAATAAAAACTTGGGCCAAAAGACCGGACAAGGCTTCTATGATTGGAGTGACGGGCGAGACGCCATTAATAAAAGGATCAAAAACGCGGAAGCTGCAGGTATCTTCGATCTAATGAAGACATATGCGATTATGTTGAATGAAGGATGCAGAATCTTAGAAGAGGGCGTTTCCAGCGGCTATAAGATCATTGACGATGCAAATATGGCCGGAATGAATGCACCTGGACCATTTGGTATGGGAAAACGTATGCCAGACAAGATGGCAGACTTATTAAATGAGTTAGTCGAAGAGACCGGCGTCGAATACTTCAAACCGGTAGAATTATTAACCTCTGCCAAGTTTAAAAAGATGCGCAAGTAAGCCGCATCATAAATTCCTAATTTTACTCCTTTTTTTTCTTATTTCCCTTATTTTTCTGAGTATAGAATGGTATTAAATTGATTTTGCTACTTTTTTAAAAATTTTAATTGATTTAAAAATTTTAACTAAATATTCCATATTAAATTTGCAAAAACAACAAGAAATTAAAATTAAGGAATGAGTTAAAATGTCAGAAGAAAAAGAATTTGACCATATTAAGGTAGAAAGAGTAGAAGAAGGAAATTATGCGGTTATTTCGATTAATCGACCCGATAAATTAAACGCACTTCAAGTAAAGACCGTAAAGGAAGTGTATGAAGCCTTGGAATCTTTTGAAATGGACAGCGATGTTCGATGCGTTGTCCTTCGTGGAACTAAAGATTATACCAAAAAGCCAGCATTTTCATCTGGGGCGGATTTATCTGCCTCTTTTGGTCCAGGAGTGAAACCAAACATACCAGTTCATATGGCTATCGCTATGCAAATGCGACACCGCTATTATGATCTTATAGAGCAATTTCCAAAGCCCTTGATTGCTGCGGTTGATGGATATGCATTAGGAGGAGGTTGCGAATTAACATTAGTATGCGACCTTGTTATTGCAACGAAACGATCGTTCTTTGGCTTCCCAGAAATCAAGCGCGGAATCTTTCCTGCCAATGGAGGTACCCAACGTATGGCCCAACACATCGGTGTAGCCCGAACCATGAAAATGATCTATTTCGGAGAGCGGGTTGATGCAGATAAAATGTATGAATGGGGTTATGTATCCTTCTTAGCCGAAGAGGGTGAAGAATTTGAAAACTTAGTTGATGAAAAAGCGACTGAGTTAGGAAACTCAGCCACGACATCACTGACCGTTATCAAGAAATGCGTGAAGTTTGGTACGCAAGCTTCAATTCCGATTGGCTTACAATTTGAACAGCTTGGTTTTGGAGTTAACTCCGCTGCCGCTGATGTAAAAGAAGGAATAAAAGCCTTTCTCAGGAGAAAAGAACCTGAATATAAGGGCTATTAATCTCTTAATATATCTATTTTCTCCTTTTTATTTTTATTTTTTTATTTTCCATACTTTCTGTTGTATACATTTCTTAATCCTTTTTTATGAAGGCTTCATATTATTTTTCATACCACTATTGTAAAACTTATTATATTCCAAAAAGGGATTGTTTCAGGATATATTATGAATATGACTTTGGATCGAGAGATAATAGAGGAAATAGATGATGGGACGGTTTATCTAAGGAAAACATCCGAAAAGGATGCCCAATTTCTATATAAGAGTTTAAAGAATAAAGAAATTATAAAATATATGTCTTTAAGTTCGCTCCCCTCCCTAAATCACGCCAAGACCCTAATAGAACGCCAACAGACCTATTGGGACAAGTACCGGCAGTTTAACTACATTATAAAGGTAAAAGACGGACCTATCATCCACCCCATCGGTGCGATAAGTTTATGGAACCTCGATTGGCACAATAATCGGGGCGAGATAGGTATATGGATTATACCCTCTTTTTGGAATGAGGGCTTTGGAAAGAAAGCAATTAAGTTGGGTAAAATAATTGCTTTTATGCATTTAAAATTCAATCGTCTTGAGGCTCATATAGTTTCTAAGAATATGCGCTCTCTTAACCTCTTTTTGAAGAGCGGATTTGATAAAGAAGGTCATTTAAAACAGTATTTAAATCTAGAAGGACGTTATTATGATGTATATATCGTGGCCACTTTACTCGAAGGGTTTTGATTTTACTTTACTTTATGTGAACTAATATCATAACCCTCTAATCGAAAGTAAAGAAAATAACTATAAAGATGATAAAACAATAAAAATAAAATCATGTTTGGAGCCGCTCGTAATAAATCTGTTTTAAGATATCGATAATTGATTATTCGCCACTAAATCTATTTAAATTCCTGTGTTTCAATCTCTTCAGCCGCTTTTCCGATTTCCTCACTCAATCTTTCTCTAAAACTGGTTCTTCTGTCCTTCACGCTTATATCTGGAAACTTCTTTTTGCCCAAGGACCGTTTAAACTTATGTAATGTCCTGATTTGCCTTGGATACTTAAAAATGAAGTGATATAGCGCGAAATACCCTCCGAAACCCGCGGCAATGGCGACTGCCCCGATTGCTAATCCAACAACCACGGTCTGTAAGAATTGATATTCTGATGCTGGGCGTACGACACTAACGGTAATTTTAAAACTCTCAATATCATAATTTTCCCCTGCTGAGGCGAATATCGTTATTGTATATGCCCCTTCTGGGAGATCACCAAAAGAACCCGTGAAATAACCGTTTTCATCAGGACCACTTAACTCGCCCCTTCCATATTGCCACGAATAGGTCACATTTGCATTCGTTAATTGTCCCCCAAAATCGGTGTTGTTCAAAGCTATCCGAATATTGAAGGATTGCCCCGGTCGAATTTCTATAGATGAACTCGGCTGGGCATTTTCCGTTATTTGGATGCTTATTTTCCTTATAGTAATCCGTAAATCGATCGATTGGGTTTGATAATAAGGTTCTCGAGCAATTATAGTAAGTAAATTGACACCCACCTTTAGCTGTTCCGATGTATTGATGAATACATTATTCATATCAATGGATTCATTATAAACGAGACTTAAATCATTTAACCCCTCCCCTGTTAGATTTACTTCGGAACCATCGATGGGAACTTCACATTCATCAATATACTTAACTGAAATATTTAAAACCGAGCCGATTGGTAATTCTATCGCTTGATCAGAGGTTTTATTGATTCCATCCATAAAAAGCTCCCATTTAGAAAACTCTTTTTCTACTTCTACAATAAAAGGGGTAATTTGCCTCTCATAGTAATCAGTCTCTGCCCAAATGCTGTAAGAATCAATGGTAAGCCCGAATTCCGTACCGTTATCGAGTAAAAGGTAATAGATACCCTTAGTTGCATTCTCCGTAAGGTTAATGTCCTGCTCCAGACCCCCTCCCGTCAAGTAGACGGTAGCATCGGGGATGTGGTTATTATCTCCGTCGAGGTACTGTAGGGAGATATTGACTTTGTCGTAAAACTCTACAGTGAGTTTATCGTTTGCACTCTTCTGTTCTCCGTTTAAGTATAACGTCCGATTCGTGCTTACTTTCCCCACTTCAACGATAAAGGAAACGATTTGCCTCGTGTAATAATCCATTTCCGCATAGATGCTGTACGAATCAATGGTAAGCCCGAACTCCGTACCGTTGTCGAGTAATAGGGAATAGATGCCCTTAGTTGCATTCTCCGTAAGGTTAATGTCCTGCTCCAGACCCCCTCCCGTCA
>CAZDJH010000072.1:7036-12540 GCA_964505645.1 uncultured archaeon
CTCCGTTTAAGTATAACGTCCGATTCGTGCTTACTTTCCCCACTTCAACGATAAATGGGGTGATTTGGGCTTCATAATTATCCGCTTTTGCATAGATACTATAAGAGTCAATGGTTAACCCAAATTCCGTCCCGTTATCGAGTAATAGGGAATAAATCCCTTTAGTTGCATTCTCCGTAAGGTTAAGGTCCTGCTCCAGATCCCCCCCTGTCAAGTAGACGGTAGCGTTGGGGATATGGTTATTATCTCCGTCGAGGTACTGTAGGGAGATATTGATTTGGTCGTAAAACTCTACAGTGAGTTTATCGTTTGCCCTCTTCTGTTCTCCGTTTAAATATAACGTCTTATTAGTCATTTCCTCTACGACTTCGATAATAAAGGGTATTAGTTGTCTCTCATAATTATTGGCTTTCGCATAGATACTGTAGGAATTCAGAGTCTGCCCGAAATCGGTCCCGTTAAAGAAGATCGTATATATCCCCCTGCCCGCATATTCCGTCAAGTTTTGTTCGCCTATTTTCCCCCCGGTTATATACACGGTGGCATCAGGTATATGATTATTATCATGATCCATATACTTAACGGATATATTGATGCTATCATAGATTTCTATTTCAATTTTATCATTCGCCTCGCTTGACGTGCCATTTAACAGTAGCTCCCACTTAGTCTCTTTTTCGGTGACCTCAAGGATAAAGGGCACAATTTTTAGGTTGTAATTATCCGCTTGGGCATAGATACTATAAGAATCTATCGTCTGTCCCAACTCGGTTCCATTGATCTCTATTAAATAAATTCCTTTGGCTGCATATTCCGTTAGATTTTGCTGTCCCATTCCCCCACCAGTCATATAGACCGTGGCGTTTGGTATATGATTATTATCTCTATCAACATATTTTACTGAAATATTTACTTGCTCATCAAGACCTATAATTAGCTTATCATTTGCTTCGCTGTACGTTCCATTTAAATATAAAGTAATATTCGATTTGAGTTCCGTAATCATTACGCGGAGCACTTCAATTTGTTTTTCATGATTATCCGCATCAGCCGTAATTGTGAAGTTTTGGATGATGTTTGCTTGGTAGGCTGACGTATTACAAATTAACTCGTACTGACCTTGATCGATTTTATTCAGAAAATAATATCCCGCCTTCCAACTCGTTGAGAACGCGTCTATATCTACGCCTTGAGCAGGGTCTGTTTTTTCCGTATAATTGAATCCTATTGATACATTTTCATTAAATGGGGTTTCAAAAAGCGTATCCTCTACTGTTAATATCGTTTCCTTAACGATCTCGATAGTTAGATTTACCTGTTGGAAGCGATGGTAATTTGAATTCCCAAATATGGTAATCGTGTTGTTACCCGCTTCAGCGGCGCTCGTGTTATATTGTAATAAATAAATCCCCGCTTCACTGATCATGGGCAGTTCTTCCACCGTCCCGGAGATATTTGTATATACTTCGGCAATACTCTCTGTTATGGCGCTACTGTCCTCCTTATCGTAGAATTCGATCTCAACATTCTTGATGATGTTATCTTGAACCTCTTCAAAATAGTATGCTCCGTTATAATACCCGTCATATGAGCCTTCTTCCGGCTTTAAAACCGCATTGTGGATTACCGTAAATGATTTATAAATTAGCCCGGTCTCGTTTAGCCCAAATGAGTTAAATGAGTTATTCCACGTCAATGCAACCTCATAATCTCCAAACTCGTATCCAGGCGGTGTGGGTGGAATCTTGATGGGGTCAAAATAGACCTTCCCGTTGGTTCCAACGTTCTTAGTTTTTACTTTCCAATTTGTGCCATTCGGAAATCGGATGGTAAGGATTGCCGCGGTGTGGTTCAAATAGTTTGAAACTAGAGAGTTAGATTTTATTTTAGCCGTGATATTAATGTAGTCGCCCCCGAGAAAGGTGGAATTTTCCACCCACGCCCCTGTAAAATTATTATAGAAGCTCAAATCCTCGCAGTAATTGGGTGAGACCCCTTTTATCTGGAAAAACCCACTAATCACACTTGTAACATCGTTTACAGGAATATTTAATTCTCCTGAGGTGGAATTTATACAATCCTCTAAGATATTATTTGTTCTGCTCGTATCCGTTGGCGTATACACTTCGGTAATATTCACATCTTCGGGAAATGAAATTGTCATGTTAGTCTCTTCATAGCTTTCTGGGTACTGAATATTCGCATAAGTGACCCAATTGACATGTTCTCCCTGTATAACCTCAAAATTTGTGCCCGGTTTACTAGCATCTTCCTTCCAATTTGTCTCTGGTTGGTCTTTTCTCATAAAAAGATTAATATCAGATTTAAATTCTATTTTGTATTGACTATTCGTAGCTCCAAAATAGTTGGAAGAGAAAGAAGAATAATTCCACTCTTGACTACTTGAAAAGTTGACTAAAATAGTTTCCCCACTCCATTTTCCACCCTCATTCGTATTTAGGACTTTATAACCCTCTCCCCAATCTGAATCATTAATTTCTGTGTTATTTATCTTTAAATTTAATTGATTTGGTTTAGCTTCAGTTTTAGATATTAATTTAATATCATCCAAGAAGATTTGTTGATACTTAATTTTATCAAATCTAGATCCATATCTAGCAGTTGCAGAGTTATATTCTAATGCAGCACTAATACTGATTTGTGAATCATTAACGGGATTTGAGAAAATATTTGAAGTGTTTATCCATAATCCCATAGGTACTTTGAATGTAGTCCATTGTCCTTGACCATATCCTCGAAGAGAGTATAACCCTATGCTATATATTTTTTGATTATTAATTGTAAAGGTCAATTCCCATGAATTAAACTGTGTTACATGATTGGGATTGACAGGAAATTGCAATTCCGCATCTATCAATGTTCCTCTATTTATAGAAAGCGTGCTATTCCACATACATTTATCTCCTTCATTATATCCATTCCAATCACTTCCGGCGGTGGTATTATCTCCATCCATTCGTAATTCTAAATAATCTCTTGTGCCATCATTAATATAATTTCCAGACATATCATTATAATAGCCAGTACCATAACCAGAAATCCACTCAGTTTTATCATCTTTATAGAATTTCCAGTCTTGATCTTGATTGAATTTATTATTTATATATGTACTATCGTTGGAGTTAGCGCTATATCCGTTATCCCCTCCGTATTGGAATGAGCCATTATTCCAGTTCCTAATATCATATAAATTATTTATCTCTGATTCAAGCCGATAACCTTCCCACCCATTCAAGGGTATATCCACTGTGTCACTCGTTCCATTTGTAAAACTTATATCGGAAAATGAGGTTGTAGTATTTGCATAATGAGTGATATTCCACGCCTTCCCTCGACCGCTATACTCGGTATTCTCTTGATCGAACGTCAGCGTCTGGGCTTTAATCGTATTATCGACATCCAAATCCTTTTGTCCTTTATTTTCATCCGATACCTCTAAACCTGTATCAAACAAAGCTACAGTAAATAGAGAACTAAATAAAACCGCTGAAACTAGTAATAAGGCATATAATGCCTTTTTCTGCTCGCCTCTCTTAATTTTCATATAAACACACCAATTAAAAAATGTAAATCCTAAATCTTTATTTAATTTGTTTTTAAAGATTTCAATTAAGATAAAATATTATTTTTGCTTTTTAAGGCTTATTGTTTGTATCGGTCAATCATAGAGAATTATGTTCTAAAAATACTAAGTACAACACATCTCTTCCCCATAGATAATGTCTTAAAGGAAATTTAGTGGTTGAAACGTAAATAATAAGTATTTTTAATAACAAAAATTTTAATAACTATATATCTTACAAATAAATAATTAGAAAATAATAGAGGGTCTCAAAGTGATTCAAGGTATATTGGCATTTTCATTTAATTTAAACCCAGAAGAAAGCGGCCGAATCAATCCCCAATTTGAACCAATTCAATTGCAATTCAATGAGAGCTCGGAATATAACAAGAATAATTTTAAACAACTCCTAAATACAGACGATATTTTTGGTACGTTTTATCAACAAATCACGGGTTTGTATGGAGATAAACAGGAACATTCTAACTTATATACGGGAAATCTTAAAAAGACACCGTATCAGATAATTTCCTACTTTAAACAAGTCGCAGATGGTACGCAATACCTTACTATTTCGGTCTTCGATTTAGATGATGAGATCGAAATATTTACCGATATTGTAAATGATATGGCATCAAGATTAGATGATATTTATGAAAAATTATCCTTTGCCCAAAATCAAAATAATTTAGAGAAGATAACGAATTTAAATATTCGGTTAAAAAATGAAATTAAATTTGCTATCTTTCAAATTGACCGATTATCAAATTTAGATAAACTCCAAAAAGTCGCACTAATTTATAAAAATGAATTGAGATTAAAGATTTTAGAAATGCTTCGAAAATACCCTGTTTCGCGGGAGAGACTTAAAAGAGAGCTACAAAAGGAAGATCCGATGGTAAATCTGGATGTATTGCTTCGCCCCTTAACAGAATTAAACATTATAAAAAGGGACTGGATTAAAGGGGAACGGAATAAGAAAACGGGAAAGATTGAAGGGAAAGGGGAATATCTCTTTTTGGCAAAAGATATAATGCTGGCACGTGTGCCTCGCGAAAAGATTTTGCAACGGATCGAAAAAACGAGTCCCCTCTTATATAAGCGCTACAAACGAAAGGTTGATGAGTTTTTTGCTACTTACGACCCATTTGATGAACCAATGGAAGATAAAAGGGAAATTGCGAATATGCTATTAAATCCAGATATTTATGATTTCTTTTTACTCATGCAAAACCAATATTATCCTGTTAAGAAAATACCTAAAATCTTCTCGGAATTCGCCGTTACAGAGGTGTTAATAGAAAACTTAAGAGAATTAGGTATTTTAACTGTTATTGAAGATATTGCAATCGATTATAAGGGAAAAGAGCAAAGTGCGAATGAAGATGGAGAAGAAGAAGGAGAAGACTGGCTCCTCTTATTGACAGATATTAGACCGATAACCATATTTCCAGAATTCTATTTAAAACGAATTCGGGAAGCATATAAGTTTACAATTAACGAACAAGTAGCCAGAAAAGCTTACACAATATTAGAGACTTCCTTCAATGAAAAAATAGAATTTTAATATTATCCAAAGAATTAAAGCTTAAAGAAATTATTAAAAATTGAATTAAGATAAACCGGTGTTAAATTTAAATAATTTATATTTTGCTTTTAAATACTAAAAGAGTGGAAATTTAAATGTATCTATTTCAAGAAAAGAACAAAAAAGACGTATCTATTCAATGCAAACTATGTCTTAAAGAAATAACCTTTAAGATTACAGTAAAAGAATATAAGAATACGGACAACTTTCCTATTGTAAAGGAGAACATTCATGGAAAACCCGAACATAAACTGATTGTTGAGATAAATAGGAATTTGGAAATAGAAAATTTCAAAGTTGTCGACACATTCAAGGATGAATCACCTAAACTCC
>CAZDJH010000073.1:0-12495 GCA_964505645.1 uncultured archaeon
AACTTGCCAATAGTTATTTTAATATCGGGGGGAGTCACCATTATTTAAATCAATACGATGATGCATTAAAATGGTACAGGCTTGCAATCGAAGCCTTCGAAAAATTGGGAGATACGGAAAGTCTTATGTTTGCATATGCAAGTAATGGGAGAATTAACCTGGAGCGAGGAAATATCCAAGATGCGGTCCAAAATCTTGAGAAAGCACTTGTCATTGCCGATGAGTTAGGAGACCTTTATACAAAGGCCAAGATTTTAAATGATTTCGGACGTATAAATGATAGAATGGCAAAATATAAAGAAAGCCTCAATTATTATAGTAAGGCACTCGAAATCTCCGATCAATTAGGAGATATGATGTCTATAGGAGATATACAAAATAATATCGGGCTTATATTCTACCGCCTCGCAAATTACGAAGAGGCTTTAAAGCGTTATAAATTATCCGCAGAAATCGATCGTAAATTAGGACATTGGCCCAAAAAAGCTATTGCCTTAAATAATATTGCTGACCTCTACAAAGATTTAGGAAAGTACTCAAAAGCGAGAGAAACCTATGAGGAAGCTCTTGAAATACAAGAAAAATCTGGTATAATTAGAGAAAAAGCAACAATTTTAAATAATTTATCAACATTATACGTAGAGCAAGAGAAGCAAGGCGGTTATGATAGTGCCTTCAAATACGCCCAAAAAGCTTTGGAAATATTTCGGAAAATCGGGGATTTAACGGGAGTTTCTCAAGCGTTGAAAAATATCGGCGCAATTTATAAGGAATGGGGGAGTTTTGAGGAAGCCTTAGCCTTTTATGAAGAGGCCTTGGTTATCCATGAAAAAACGGGAGAAGTAGCAAATAAGGCAAATTGTTTATATTTAATGGGGTCGCTCTATTTAAGCCAAGGAAAGGCCGAGGACGCATTAGAAATTCATGAAAAATCATTAAAGATTACAAAAGAAATCGGAGATATGGATCTGAAAGCACGAAACTTGAATTCTTTAGGGCTAATTCATAAATTAATGGGCAATCTCCAAAAGGCCGTTGATCTATACCAAGAAGCAATTAGAATTTTCAAGAAAATTAATCAAAAACACTCAGTCGCCACCATCTTATCTAATATTGGGGCCATTTATAGAGATGCGCAGCAATATGAAGTTGCTATCGATTATTATACGCAAGAATCCCAAATCTATGAGGAACTTGGTTGGGCTGCCAATAAAGCAATCTCAGTTAATAATATTGGTCGCGTTTTTGCTGCGCAAAATAATCATAAGGAGTCCTTAAAATATTTCCAAGATGCACTTTCTATATTAGACCAAAAAGATGATTTGAAACGAAGGGCGATCATTTTATCTAATATAGGCAAAAGCTATGCGCAGCTGGGAAAAGCCCAGAATGCTCTTGAAGCTCATAAAAAAGCAGCGAAAATCAATGAGAAAATCAATAATATCGGTGCTTTAGATATAAATATGTGGGATATTGCGGTGTTATATCGGGATAACGGAGACATTGAAAAGGCAATAGAATATTTTAATAAAGATTTGAAGATATGTATGCAATTGAATAATCGAAGAGATGTCGCAAAGAATTTAAGCGAAATCGCAAACTGTTATTTAAACCAATCAGAATTTCAACAATCCATTGAATATTTCAATAGAGCAATAGAAGAATTTGAAAAAACCGATGATCATAATGAAATTGACAACTGCTTATATAGGATTGCACATACTTATCAAAATTTAGAGCAAAACGAGAAAGCGATTGAATATTATGAGAAAGCACTTATTCACAGTGAATCCATAGATAATAAAGAGGATGTTGCGTATTATCATCATGCAATCGGAAGGGTGTATAATATGATGAATAAATTTGAAAATGCAATTGACTCCTTTCAAAATGCCATCAGCATGCGAAAAGAAATGGGAAAATTAGAAGGAGTAGGGCATAGCATCTCCCGCATTGCCCAATCATTTAAAGGCTTAAAACAATATGAAAAAGCATTCGAAAAGGCTGAAGAGGCTATGAGCATCTTTGAGCGTCTGAATATGGCGAATTATAAAGCAAACGCATTAGTAGAAAAGGGCAAGATTTTATTGGAACTTAATGAAAAACAGGCTGCCAACAAATCATTTAAAGCCGCACTTGAGATTTATAGGGAATTGGATGATAAGGAGGGCGTGGAGAGTACCTTTGAATTGATAAATGATTAAAGATAGAGATTATAAGTCATAATTTAAACTCATTACATTAGTCTTTGAATAAGTTTTAGTATTATTAGCTAAATATGATGGAGATTTGAGGCTTTCCAGGTTGAGGCTCGATTCTGGAATTTAATTTAGGAATACATTAGGTAATGAAATTTACATTTCATTTCATTTCATTTCATTTCATTTCATTACTTTTAACTTAGAATCAATTCTTTTAACTTAGGATCAATTCTTTTAACTTAGGATCAATTCTTACGCTTATCGTAGGCATTTTCTCTCATAATAAATGTATTATGATAGATTAATAGTAATGGATATTAAAAAAATGAATGAAAATTTCTTATGGATATTTATTCTATTTGTTCGAACTGATCCTTCGGTGCACCGCATACGGGGCAGACCCAATCGTCCGAAATGTCTTCAAACGCAGTACCGGGTTCAACTCCGTTATCGGGATCCCCCTTCTCAGTATCGTATATATAACCGCATACCAAACATTCCCATTTCGCCATTTACTTTCCCTCCGATTTCTTACTACTTTTTTGAAAGCATTGATTTAATATAAAGGTTATACTTAATTTTTAAAAGTCTATTAAAAAAATAAAACCTCCCTTTGAATAAATTTAATCCCCCTATGTGAGGTTTTTTTTCCAAAATTCCGAGAAATCGGTTCCTTCCTTTATGATATTTAAGATTAAGTGTGTATTGGTCCGGATAACATTCGATAGAGAATTGATGTGTTTAACAAGCGCACTCAGTTCCTTTCGTGCCTTGAAACGGGCCAATACTAGGGCATCATACTGTCCTGTTACATCATAGACCGCAAAAACATTCGGATTCTTCGCAATTTCCTTTTCCACTTCCAGCATCTTTCCTTTCGAAATTGTCAACTCGATGAGTGCGATAATATCGAACCCGAGCTTCTCGTAATCGATGTTAATCGTAAAATCCTTAATGATCCCCTTTTTTTTCAGGTCTTCCACGTGATTACTAATTGTAGTTGGATGCTTTTCCAACTTGTTCGCAATGCTTGTATTCGATGATGTGCTGTCCTTGCTTAATAGTTTCAAGATTTCTAAATCGATTGAGTCTAACTTAATATTTTCATTTTGTACCATAATTTTATAATTTTATAATTTTATTTAAGCTTTTTCTAGTTGTTTTATTATAATCCTAAAATTAATAGAATTTTGATCGCTACATTCCGAATAAAATAGATTTTTCTAGGTCTTTTAATGATCACATATCAAATAATTTCGAATATAGCAATAAAGCATCTCTAACCATAAATTAGCATAAGAATAAATATTTTGTCTTGATAAGTATATATAGTCTATAATAATTCCTAAGTTATTGGGTTTAAGTTATACTTAAATAGGAACATAAAATATTTGAGACCTAATTATGAATGCAGAAGATTTTTATAAAAGAGATAAGGAAGTTTTTAATCAACTAATGCAACAATCTCCCATTGGAATCGGGATTGTCAATGAAAAAGGTACTTTAATTGATTGCAATAAAAGTCTTGCAGATATTGTAGGTTATTCAGTTAAAGAACTCCTGAGTTCTAACTTTGAGAACTTCACTCATCTTGATGATTTGGAGAGAGAATGGGTGAAAATCAGAGAAATGTGGGAGGGAAAAAGGGACAGATATCATATGATAAAGCGGTATATCCATAAAGATGGGCATATTGTCTGGGTAGATCTCGTTGGCTCTTTTATAAGAGATGAAACGGGGACACCTAAGTTAGGCTTTTCATTTATTCAAGACATTACGGAACGAGTAAAAGCAAAAAAGGAATTAAAAAGGGCTAAAGAGTATTATCAAGGAGTAATAAACGACCAGACCGAATTAATTGTAAGATGGAAGGATGGTGATAAAGCAATTTTAACCTTTGTTAACAAGAGTTATTGCGATTTTTTTCAGAAATGCAAGGATGATCTTATAGGAAAGAGTTTTTTAGAGTTAATTCCAGAAGTGGATAGAGTTCTTATCGAAAAAAATGTTGCTGGCATTACCAAAGAAAATCCAATTGCCTCACATGAACACAGGGTAATTAGACCTGATGGAACTATAGGCTGGACAGAGTGGATTAATCGAGGAATCTTTAATAAAAAAGGAGAACTCATTGAATATCAATCTGTGGGAAGGGATATCACGGAAAGAAAGAAAGTAGAGAGGAGATTACGGAGGACACGTAAAAGATCTGATTTTTATAAGGATTTATTAGCTCATGATATACGAAACATTCTTAATAATATTAAATTATCAACGCAATTATTACAGTTTGAGGAAAGTGATTCAGAAATCAAAGAAAAAAAAGAAGAAGCAATGGAGATCGTTCAAGAGCAAATTGAGCGGGGTAAATCCCTAATTTCGAATGTCAAATCCTTTTCCATTCTTGATAATCAAGAGCAAGCCATTAAATCTGTTCTATTAATCGATTTTTTGCAAAAGGGGATTGAAAACATTAAAAAGAGGTTTAAACAAGATAATCTCGAGGTCTTTACGGATTTTTCAGCCAGAGAACCGCGGGTTAAGGCGGGTGATATGCTTAGCAACGCATTCGGCAATCTTTTATTAAACGCCATAACCCATAATGAGAGCAAAACAAAGAAATTGTGGATTAAAGTTTCACGCACACGATTGGATGGGACTCATTTTGTAAAAATACAATTTATAGACAACGGGATTGGGATCTCCGATGAGAGAAAACGAGTAATATTCGATCGTACTTATGATAAGGATAATCTAACCGGAGGTATGGGCATCGGACTTTCATTGGTACGGCGAATTATTGAAATTTATGGCGGGCAAATCAAGGTTGAGAACCGGGTTAAGGATGATGTTTCTAAGGGAAGTAATTTTATCGTATTTCTTAGAGAAGCTTGATTTATTTTAGAATATCACCTAACAATCTCATACTTATCTCAACTTTGGATTTCTTTTTTATTTCATTTTTTAATATATATTTTATATTTTCCAATAACTCTTAAACATTCCTTATATATCTTAATTTCGATTAGATCTTTGATCAGTTTCCTTTCGAATAAATAGATCATTTTAGATATATTTATAAATAATAATAACTTTTAATAAATTGTAAGATATAATTAATGAGAGAAAATATATATCAGTTATATAAGAAAATTGGATTGATGAAAATGATAAAAAAAGATGACCCCAAACGAAAGGAAACCTGCGAAAATGTCATTGATACGATAAATAAATTGGATATAAAATTCATTTATCTCCAGTTTACAGATATTCATGGCATCATCAAATCCTTCGAAATAAACTCGAAGAGAGTCGAAGATTTTCTGATTGATGGGGAGAACTTTGATGGAAGCTCCATAACTGGCTATGGTGCGATAGAAGAAAGCGATAAAGTGGCCATTCCTGATCCAACTACCTTCAAAATATTACCTTGGAGGAAGGAGAACAAGGTAGCTCGTGTGATCTGCGATATCTATAAACCCGATGGAGACCGTTATGAGGGAGATCCACGATATATACTTCAGAGAGCGGTTGACAAGGCTGCGGAGCATGGATACACCTGCTATTGCGCCCCTGAAATGGAGTTTTTCATGTTGGACAAGGCTGCTCGGGAGAAAGATTTCAAACCCTCCGACTTGCGGGGTTATTTCGATTTTGACCCATATGATATCAATGAGATGATGCGCTATAAGATCGCACAGTACTGTGACAAGATGGGCATAGAGATTGAGGCCCTCCACCACGAGGTCGCCTTCGGTCAGCACGAAGTTGATTTCCGTTATGATCAGGCAATTGATACTGCGGATAATACAATCACCATAAAAACAATCATTAAAACTGTGGCAGCTCAAAATGACATGACCGCAACCTTTATGCCGAAACCCTATCCGAAGATTAACGGCTCGGGGATGCACGTTCACCAGAGTTTATGGAAAGGGGGAACAAATGTTTTTTATGACCCCGAAGATGAGGCATTTATTTCCAGAGATATGAAAAAATGGATTGCGGGACAATTAAAGCATGCGAGAACTATGTGCGCGGTTCTTTCCAGCTGGCCGAACTCCTATAAACGGCTTGTGCCAGGATACGAAGCGCCCGTCTATGTTGCATGGGGCTTTAGGAATCGCTCGCCACTGATCAGGGTACCCGACTTTCATGAAAAACCCACGGCGGCACGCTGCGAGATCCGATGTCCTGACCCTGCTGGTAATCCGTATCTGCAGTTTGCAGTCTTATTGGGTACGGGCTTGGATGGAATTCTTTCTGACGATACCGAAATCATTGAACCCAGGGATGAGAATGTCTACAAATATTCTATGAAGAATCTCGAAAAAGAGGGAATAATCTCCTTACCGGGCTCGCTCAGAGCAGCGCTCACCGAGTTCAAAGAATCAGAACTGATGAAAGAAATATTCGGGGAACAGATGTTTAAGAACTATTACTACGCGAAGCTCGAAGAGTACGATGCCTATAGGATTCAAGTATCCGATTGGGAACGAAACAGATACATAACGCGGCTCTAAAACCTCCCTTTCTGGGCAAAAGGCTCAATTTCCAAAGCATTTCGCCAATAGGGGGACAAAATTTATACCAAAATTTTTTTTTTTTAATATATCAGACTTGATTCAAATCTTTAAGAAAGCAAGCACCAATCTAATCACCAATCTATTTCTTCCTTCCACTATCGGTGAAGCCCTAACTTCTCGGGATGCCGATTCCCCGCAATCCACTCGTGGAGGTCGAGGTCGAGGTCGAGGATTTACCATATATATATTATATAGTAATTTACCTATTTTAATGTATCTAAAATAAAAAAGGTTTGCTGTGAAAGGGCATAGAATCTATTAAATGACTTTTCCTCGGGCATTACCCCGTTTCCTCATTATCATGGCGCCGATATCCCCCGATTAATTCACCTGATAGAGAAGTATAGGCAAAGACCCGCGCTTTTGGAAAGGCTTTCTCCATAGCGGGAACTAATATGCCGAAATGATCTAAAGACCAGCTATATCAAATCCTTGACTTTTACGGACTTTATAAATACAACAAAATCAATTCAAAAGTCGCCCAAACCCTTTTTGATAACCTTATGATAACCGCCCACGCGCTTTATTGTTTAAAATTGTTCTCATAAATAGTTTTTATTTCTAATTTTTAATAAAATAGGTAAGAATTATATGGGTTAATTATTATATATACTTAAAATCGCATCATAAAGGAGAAGATAATTGTATGGCAACTGAAAAAGAGAATGTATTAGAAATGATAAAAAACCTCCCAGATGATATTAACTTAGAAGATATTATGTATCATCTGTATGCGAGAGAGAAGATTATTCGTGGTTTGAAGGATGCTGATGAGGGGAAAAAAGTCTCGAATGAAAAAGCAAAAGATATAATCGAAAAATGGTTCGAATAGAATGGACGGATCGTTCTTTAGAAGATTTAAACGATATATATAGTTATATTGCTCGGGATTCTAAGAGTTATGCTACTATATTTATCCAAAAAATATATGAGAAAAGTTACAGAATTTAAAAGAATTTCCTAAATTGGGCAGGATTGTACCCGAAATTGGTATCCTTTCAGTAAGAGAAATAGTTTTTCAAAATTATCGAATAATTTATAGAACTTTGAATGATTATATTGAAATAATTACTGTTCTTCATGGAAGTCGTTCATTAAAATTATAGGAAATACTCAATTCTACATTTAGAAAGCATTGGAAATGATCAATAGAAAAGCGGATTTAGAAAGAGTAACAAAAATCTAAATTCATTCCGTTCTAACATTAACCTGAGCGATAGGAGGATACCTTCATTATCGTCAATTTTTAAAATTATGGGTGGATTCATTTTTGTATTAGGTGGTTTTTATTTTATCAAGCTCTTCTTTAAAACTCTCCAAAGCATATACGATAAGAAATATGTATTTAATTTCTTCGCGATAATTCTAAATCTAAGCATTCAAAGGATGTAAGCATAGATATATCATTTTCCAATATTTCTCGAAGTTTATCTCCGCTCCAGCCCTTATTTTAAAGAATATTTCTCGAAAAATATTTTCCAGCTTAAGCGTATCAAAAAACTCCAATTTTAGGCTAATGACACCAATCATATAAATGGTGCTTTCCCCAGGGTTATCAAAATAAATAAAGGCATCCCGATTGATGGGCTTAAGATGAACTGATAACCCTCTTTTGAGGGGTATTTCTTTATTAGCTTGCTTATCATCCTTCAAACTCATGGCAACTTGCATCAACCTTTGCCCGAGCTGTTTTACTGATTGGCTTTGGTTATTTTCCGGATATACGTACTGCAACCTGGCGCCATATTTTTGGTTCCATTTCATAATGAAAAGAAACGTACCAGAAGTTTTTTTCTTTGAGACAGGAGCCTGTATATCCTTGAAATTGAGATTTATATCTTCAAATCTCGAGGAGTAAGCTTTTAAAAGCGACCTCTTCCTTAGCTTTCCTTCCACAACTGCAATTAGATCCTCCTCTATAAAGGGTTTTACAAGATAATCATCGACGCCCAATGCCTTTCCTTTGCTTATCTCTTTTTTCGAGTCTAAGGCAGTGAGGAAAATAAAAGGGATTTCTTTCCACTCCTCATTTTCTATAATAGTTGAAAAGAGCTCATATCCGTTCATTCCCGGCATCTTTATATCGCTGATTATTAAATCCGGAGGGGGCTCCTGATTATTCAAAGTAGACAGAGCCTCTTTTCCATTGCTTGCCGTAAGAACTCTAAATTCATTCCGTTCTAACATTAACTCGAGTGATATCAAGATATCTTTATTATCATCAACAGCTAAAATTACGGGTGGATTCATCTCTTCTAAATTATGTTTCATTATAGATGCATTTTCAGCGGAATAATTTTACCTTGCCTTTAAAAATTCAATAAAATGTAAGACGCAATCTTAATTAAATATTTTTGTCAATCTTAATTCTTACTTAAAATTCGTTTTACTCAAAATATTCTCTTTAGACTTAGTTAGCTTTTTAAGATCTCACTTATTTGGTCCCAATAGGGTTTTAAATTGACGGGCTCCATTGTTTTGATTAAATAGGATACGTTTTTAAGGATATTTTTAAGTTCTCTTGTTTCAAAATATGTTATGTTCGGAGCGATAACCCCTATCATGTATTGCTTTCGCCCAGAGCGCTGTTTGGGGTCGGGGTAAGAATCAAAGTATAGATAGGAACTTTCGTCTATCTGAGTTAAATTCAGTAAAATACCCTCAGGTTCCGATATTTTTTCTACTCCATATATGAACCTTGAACATTGGTAGAGTTGTTTTCCAATATGCTGAATTGAATAGGTGATATTGGGCTCTTTCGGGTAAAGGTGCTCAAGCTGGGGCCCAATCTTATCGTCCCACGCTACAATGAATAAAACAATACTTTCCTTGAGGTTTTTAATGTTTCTTAAGAATCGTTGATTGTGTTCTGATGTTTTAAATAAATTTTTTGTTTCCTCCCTTATTCGTTCGGAAATGCTTTTGCGTTTGAGCTTTCCTTCGATTACTGCCAATATTTCATCTTTATCGATGGGTTTGGTAAGATAATCATCAACTCCTAAGGCTTTTCCTTTTCGAATGTCCTTTGAGGTTTTGAGCCCTGTTAAAAACACGAACGGAATATCGATCCAAGCCCGATTAGTGGAGAAAAGTTTAAAAAAATCAATTCCGCTTATTTTGGGAAGCATGATATCACAGATAACCAAGTCGGGGTCTGTCTCAGTTTCCTCGAGAATTTCAAGAGCCTCTTCTGCGCTATTGGCTGTAATCACCCTATAATTATTTAACTCTAAGATCGCTCGCAGATTTTCTAATACCTTCTCGTTATCATCAATAGTTAAAATAATCGGATTTTCATTCATCGAAGATTTCTTTATTCATTGTAATTTGTGTATCATGAAATATAATATATAAATAACGTAAATAAATAAATGTATTAATCTTTTTTGTTGGTGATACATCTTGCTGGCATGCGTTCTCTCTAAAAGTAATTTGCCCCTTTTTGAAAATGCCCCTTTCATCGGGAGCTTAATGAATTTCTATAAAGAGTAGAATGGACAAAGAGGCAAGGGAAAAGTAGAGCAGAACGGGCTAGGCTATATTGCCAAATGACTAAGCCTATTAGAAGATAGGAGGGCCGAGTGTTATTTGATTTGACCTATTATTTGAATTATGTAAGTATAAGGAATCTTAATGAAAATCTTAAAAGAATCCTAAGGGAATACATATTTACGCTCAAATGTGGTGTATATGCTCGTTTTATAAATTTCATAAAAAAAATTATCGGGAATCCGTTGCTTTACATCTACAATTAGATTATTGATAATATCTTTTGTTAGGTCGGACTGAGATTCAAAGAGGTTTGGATCATATTTATGAATGTAGATTTGAACTTCAGGGGTCATATCACGCTCTTGGAGAAGCTCAATAATCCGCTCTAAAAAGTCTAACGCTAGGGGATACCTTTCAACGTCCTTAACATCAATAACATAGATGAGTTTATCGATTCCACCTACGTATTTATCAAAGTCTTTAATATAATCCTGCCGATATGTCTTTTGCCCCCCCAAATCCCAGATATTAAATAGCTTGTTACCATTACGGAAATCCTTTATATTGTGTCCTGCGGTTGGGCTCAAACTTAAATAATTGAGCAGATTCACCTTATTCATGAGGTTGAGAACAATACTGGTTTTCCCACCGTTGTCCAGCCCCATGAAAAGTATTTTTTTTATTTCTTTATCATTTTCCATTTTTCCTTCCATAATAGATTCTCTTTTCTTATCTGTAAGAAATAATATCTTATTAAAAGTATATATTAATAATTTAAAAAGTATATATTAATAATTTAAAAATATAAGATAAAAACGAATTCAAATATTTTTCCCGCAGTTAAGAAAGGAAAGTCCCCACAAAATCGAAAGCATAGCGATGTATTCGAGAAGGCTGAAACTGGAATTAAGAAGAACAAATTAATTAATATGGTTATAGAACAATTTGATGTCCTTGTTTCAGGGGCAGGACCATCGGGATCGAAGTGTGCCGAAATATTAGCAGGAGAGGGATTCAATGTGGCGCTAATTGAACCCGACTACTCTAAGAGATGCACTTGAAGCGCTTGAAAGTGATGATCTTTTTAAAGATGTGATCAAACAAGGCGTTAAGACGGTTTTTCCCTTCCTGAAACTTCGAATATATCCGCTCATTAGCTATAAAAAACGACTTAAATTGTTCTTTAACGATTTTCCTCACCTCGATTGAAGGAACAATTCCGAAGCTAAGGAAATCCGCTTCAAATCTGTTAAAAAACGAGGGGTTAATGCCGAAGAAGCTTTTAAATCCCTGATATATATTTAAATAATTTTTATGTTTTAATATCACAGTATCTCCGATCAGTAATATTTAAATATCACTGATGAATTATATTATAATATCAGATACTGAAAAATTAAAAAAAAAATAAAGAAATAAAAATGGGAACGGATAGGTTAGAGAACTTTACTGAATTAAAAAAAAAGAACGAAAGAATCGATTCAGATCTTTATATTGATGCTTATGATGAATAAGAAAGGATCTCTCAAGAAATCGACCATTTAACCCATTTTTAATTAATAAAAAAGAGTGAAAAATTAAAATGATGGTAAATAAATATAGTCTGGACGATATAGATAAACAAATAATTGATTTAGTGCAAAGAGACCCCATGATGACCCATACTAAAATCGCAAAGAAGGTCAATCGAAGCCAACCGACAATCGGCTTGCGAATAAAGAAACTGCAAGAGGTCGGGGTTTTGGAATATCAAGTTGGGACAAGCTTAAAAAGAGCAAACAAGCAACTGGCACGAGTCGACATTCAAACAAAAAGCCCAGAAAAGATTGAAAAAATGATAGAAACTTGCCCCCATATGATTCATGGATACCGTTTAACCGGAGAAAAGAATATTTCCGTCGTCCTCATGGGCTCTAGTATAAGAGAATTGTATAATATAATCGAAGTTCACTTCAGGAATAATCCCGATGTAAGTTCCCTTAACACGGGATTCATAACTAAATTTGTAAACGACCTTATTCTCCCGATTGATGTAAAAACGGGATGTGAATGTGATCCTCACCTCCAATAATTTCCCCTTCTTTTTTTCTCGAACAGGGAATAATGCGTAAATCTCGAAATTCCCCGGCTATAGATATGTATAAAATTTATTAAAAAGTCACTTTACTTGATGTTAGGGTTGAATTCTTTTAATGATTTAAGATTTCCTCTTGAAT
>CAZDJH010000074.1:0-12454 GCA_964505645.1 uncultured archaeon
AGACCGCGAAAAGTTAAATGCACTTTTAAAGTGGTATAGGAAAGAGGTTGGTGAGGAACTCGTCGCCGCAATCATCGCTGACCGTGAGGGGTTAATCATGAATAATAAATTTTTTAGTAAAGTATTTGGAACGATCCGCTATGAAATTGCCTAAAGAACTTCAAGAAGATAAATTTCTCAAGGATAGAACCGGGAAAAGGCACTCGTGCTCAATTATCGGGTGCAAAAAAGAGGCTGTAAGGAGCCTTTCTGAGGATAAGTGGGAGGGGTATTTAAAAAAGGCAGGGTTAAATTATGAAGAAAACCGAATGAGAAAAATCTACTTATGCAAAACACATTATAAGGAAAGTAAAAAAGCCAAGAAGGAAGAGGATAAATTTAATCAAAAAAAAGGCTTTCTTAGGGATGCATCCTCTTCGGGCAGACTTCGCTATTAAAACAATTATACCATCTATCTATTTCTGATTGCTTATAAACCATAAATTAAGGAATAGCCGCCATTTGGGTATAAAATAGTGATATAATACTACTCTGATCTAATAACAACCCATAGGTCAAAAAAGAAAGACTAATTAACAACATAATAAATGTAATAATTTTAGTTCTCATAAATTCTAAAAGCTCTTTACCTAATATTAAATTTTTTAATTAGAGAATTAATTTAGTTTTTTCCCTTCAGGGTTCATAATTCTTCACCAAGTTGGCGATCATTTCCACTTTCGTAATCTGCCCATTGGGAGAGAGCTCGTCGGATACGCCCAAAATTAAGTTGGGTGAGAATAGATCTAAAACTCTCTTAGTATAGGCCATTACATATTCATTTGAATATTGGGGTAAAAATAAAATTGAAGGGATCCCATCTAATAGAATTTTATCCCCTATTGCCTCCTTTATCTCTTCTAAACTCACATCTCCTTGGGGTTGAGCAGTTAGAGCTTCTAATCCATCAAATGGGAGGTTTTTAAAATACGGGAGTAAATCTCTTAATGAGCCATCTATATGAATATGACAGTATTTCCCCGCTCGATGTAGCTGTTTAACCCTTTTTTTGTAGTATGGAATAAGGTATTTTTCAAACTGGGGCGGTGGTGATAAATTCGCATCGATGTTCTCTCCAAAATTAATGATTGCTATGGGGGATTTTGCGACTTGTTCGTACATTGCATCGTCCCAATCTTCTAAAAATCTTATGAAATTATGCATTTCATTCGGTCTCCGCTTTAGAAGAACGGTGGTTCTTACGAACCCCATTAATTCCTTGACCAATCTTTGATAGGGGGACGAGAATAAATAATCGCTCACCACACCGCCATCCCCTATTAATTCTTCCGCTCTCCGATAATTCTTCTCATTAAAAACCACTTTAGTATGTTCAAAGATATATCTCATTAATCTTATATCTTCCACGGCTTTAATAGGGAATTCGGTATAATGTTTTCCAAATCCCCCTCCTATTGCCGTTTTCTCGGTTAATGTACCCAAGGGCGTCTTATATTGAGTAATAGTTTCATCTTGTTTCGCCCCTTCTTTCGTATTTTTCTCTATTCCAGCATCGGGGTCGATACTTGTTTCAAGAAGAGGTAAATATAAGGTTTCTTGGGAATATCTGGGGCTTGCATCAAGGAGATCATATATTTCCAGTTGAGACTTATCTAAAAATCGTTCGGGAATCTCTGCCTTTATATCTTCTTGCTTTCTCCTCCTTTTGAAAAGCTTGTTCCCAAAATACCAATAATAAATCCGCGGGCTATATATGATTCTATCTATTTGTTTTTTCGCAAATGTATTTAGAACTCTTTGCTTGTTTGTCAATAATGGGGACATTTTTTATGCAGTTTTATTAGCGTCTGAAAGCGATTGTAAGTTGATAAGGTATGGCGGGATTTAAATACGACGGCCCCTCCCATTTATTATGAAAATATAACAATGAATTAGAATATGCCCTTAAAGACGAGAACCCACCCATTTTAAAGGAGTGTGTCATCTGTTAGGTTAAAGCAAGTCTTAAGCAAACGAGAAATTAGCAGGATGTTCTCTTGATATTCTATATTTTGTTATAATGTCCTGATTTGTCCTGATTTTTGGCAACTATCGTTTACCCTTTTTAGTCCTATAAGAAAAGTTATTTTATAAGGGATATTACTCGATTAATTTTTCGACTGTTTCAATCTTAGCGTTTGTTTTCTTCAAGTTATATTCTAAATCTTCCTTCTTTTTCTGATATTCTTCTTCCGCAATCTCTTTTGATTTATATCGGCCTTTGTAAAGGCGCAACTCCCCTTGGATGTCGTTTTTTTCCACGACCAATTCTTGCATCCACATTTTAAGGCCCTCTTCAAGGTTTGCGCGTTCCTTTTCTAGTGATTCCTTAGTCTTTTTATACCGGTTTTTTAATCTCGTAAATGTATCTTTATCCAACTTTCGTAAGCGGTATTCCCGTGTTAAATTTTTGAGTTGATAAATCTTTGCCTCAATTTCATTATTAAGTTTCTGAATAATAAAAGTATCGTCCATCTGTTTCTCTATTTCCTTCTCTTTTTCCTTCTTTTCCTTAATTATCTCTTTGATTGCCTTGAACTTGATGTTTACCTTGTTTTTAAAGTCGTAATTACTGTCATATCTATCATCCTCCATCATCTCCAAGACCTCATCAAGCTTATTGTCTAACTTTTCCTTTTCAAATTGGATATCCGAATATTCGGAATATAACTCAACCTGCCGTTTAACATCCTCAGGCAGGGGTGTAACATCTTGGATAGGTTCTTCGAACTCTTCTTCTTCCTCGGTTTCCCCCTCCCCCTCTTCTTCTTCTTCACTTTCTTTATCCTCTGCCAGAAAGGGAATCGATTTTTTCCCTTTTTCTTTTTTCTTTTCCCCAAAAATAAATGAGCTTTCCGCCCCTTCACCCTCGGAAGTCATCTCTCCCTTCTTAGCCCTTTCAATATCTTGCTTGACTTTCTTCTCTGCATCTTCCTTTTCTTTTTTCGGGAGGTCGGAAAGGAGAGGTTTACCACATATAATACAATATTTATCATTAGGCTTGATGGGGTTCCCACAGTAGGGACAGAAGTTTTTAGCCACTTTGGACACCTTAAATAGTTGGTTTTTTTAGTAGTTTAATTTGCTTTATTAAATATATAAAAAAATGGAATTTAAATAAATCTATAGGAGTTCAATATTTACTTTTTATTATTTCTCTACTTAATTAATAATAAACAAAAAACCTAATAATATTTTCTTCTACTATTGAATTTTTATTATCATTTTTAATGTGAGAAAACAAATAGTAAATTAATTATAGTCGTAAAAATTTAACAAAAAAAATAAGAAATTAAATATTTTTTAATATAAATTAAGAGATTTAAACGGAAAGTACAAAAATGGACATCCAAAACAAAATTCCTGTTAATTTGGGGTTATTTGGGCATATAGACAGCGGGAAAACTAAAGTTGCTGAAGCACTTTCAACATATATATCAACAGCGGGGATTGATGCACACCCCCAGAGTAAAGAGCGGGGAATTACCATTGATTTAGGATTTACTAGTTTCATATTAGGAGATTATCTGATTAATTTAGTAGACGCCCCCGGTCATGCCGATTTGATTAAGATCAGTGCATCCTCTATTGAAATCATAGATCTTGCGCTCGTGGTAATAGATATTAATAAAGGGGCCCAAATTCAAACTGGTGAACACTTAATTATGATTGAATCCTTGAATATTAAGCAAATCATCGTTATATTAAATAAGATCGACATATTTAAGGGGAATATTGAGAAGAAAGTAAAAAACACAAGGGAATTCTTTAAATCAACATCATTTGGGGCTGACATCCCCATTTTCCCCGTTTCTGCGATTAATAAAGAGGGCCTTGACCCGCTTAAAGAAGAATTATCAAATAAAATTGATAGTTTAAAATTAAAGAGGGGTTATGAGGGCGATGCTGTTATCCCAATCGATCATCACTTTCTAATTAAGGGGAGGGGGCCCGTTATTACCGGTACTATTGTATCAGGTACAATTCATAAAAATCAGAAAATCAATATATTACCTGTTAATGAAAAGGGACAAATAAAAAACATTCAAATATTTCATCATAATGTTAATTCTGCGGAGGCAGGAAACCGAGTAGGTGTAAATTTAAAGGATATCGATATTAAAAAGGTATATCGCGGATGTTATGCCACTAACAACCCATCCTCTTTTGAAATGTGTAAGATAATTGAAATTGAAATAAATAAAACCCCTCTCTTTAAACATAAAATTAATTTTGGGTCCCAGATACATGCAACTATAGGTATGGCTACTGAGGTTGGAACTATTTATCCTTTCACAAAATTTGATGGAAAATGCGTTAAGGCATCGATTCCTCACGAGAAAACCGACTTTAAAGCATACCTTGTTTTTAATCAGAAGGTGCTAATACGCAAAAAGAGAGATATTATGCTTTTGAGTAGGTTGGACTTACCGCCTACAGGCTTGCGAATAGTGGGGGTCGGAAAACTCATTAGAGTTTATGAAAAACCCCCATTATATTATAAGTATAAAATAAAGAAAGGGTGGGTCTCAAAAAGCAACCATCCACAAGGCGTAGTCTGTAGGGGGCTGGCAAATAGCCTTGAAGGTGCCCGAAAGATAGTTGGGAAAAAGTTAGAACCACCATATACGAAAATCGTTGATACTTTTGGAACAAAAGGGGCTGTGATCGTTGCAATAGAAGTTCGAGACAAGGAGATACAGAAAAATGACCCTGTTATACTAAAGGAATTGAGAGAATTTCAGATTTAATAGAGAAGATAGAAAAACTTAACCATTATAAAAAAAATTTATATGATCGATTGTTTATTTATAATAATATAAGAATAAAAACAAAATTGTGAGAAAACTTATGTCGTCATCCTTTTCAGAATTTTCAGAATTAGAAAATATTGATCAAGATATCTTAACGGAACTAATGCGAAAGTTGGAATGGCTGGAAAGTTCTACAGATTTAGAGGGCACCGCGATTATTTCCAAAACGGGTCTTAGAATTGCCAGCTCAGAGACGGCGGATTTAGCTGCAGACATTTACAGCGCAAGCCCCGCCACGCTGCTCTCATTAGGACAGAAAATTAGCCAAGGTTTGGAGCAAGGCGAACTAAAAGAAATTATAATACGTGGCAAGGAAGGATACACTTTAATCATGGTCGGTAGTGAGGAAAACGACTATCTACTTTTCACAAATTGTCTTAAAAGCTATAAATTAGGATATTACATTGAAAAAACCCGTAAAGCGTTTAGGTCTATGGAGCCCATTTTGAATAAAATCAAGATCGATGCGTCTCAATAAAACCATTTTATATTATCCACCATCTGATTTTATCATCGCTTTTAACGTCGACCTTATTGGCCGCGGCACCCACATATCCTTCGTTAATAGAGTATAGCCAATCTCCATTATCTCCATCGATTCCCGTAATAAGGAGCCCCATATTTCCGTAATCGCGATAGGATACTTCGCACCACTTTATTAACGCATCATAGACTGTAGTCCCCCCCAGAACTAACGAAAAGTTTGCCCAAATATCTATATCTCCGTTCCAGTGTTCAATTATAAGCGTTAGGTTTTCTATAGCAATAAGAGGATCATAATATTCGATTTTAAACTCTATATCAGGACTATTCGTAGTATTGATAGAGGCATATTGCAGGAGTCCCGTGTATTTATCGTATATGAGGCTAACGTTTATCGTTGAATCTTGCTTTTTAAAATTAAATTGAATGGTCAAGTTGGTCTCCTTGACTTCGATATCTGCTTCCCATCCCCCCGATTGATTTTGTTGAGAGGCTAACGTTTTAATTCTCGAGAGATTATTGGTAGGAAGGAGGAATCCCGAATCGAAATCCCTATACCCCACCCCCATTGCATTCGCCAACTCTGTATTAGAAATATTCTCGACATCTCCCTTCTCTATGAGAACGCCTCGCTCATAATGTTCCCACGACTTATTTTCAATGAAAATCGCATCCAGATGCTGTATAGGGGCATCAAAAACCGACGAGTCTTCTTTAGATTTCGGATATTCGTTTAAAAATTCCGCGCGGATTTTTCCTCCGTTATTGGATTTCACCACCCCATAAGATGCATTAGAATGCCAATTTGTGATGTTAAGGGATGATTCGAACCTTAACACATTATACTTAAATTCCTGATTAATATTAAAGGCATAACCGTTTAAGAACGCTTCAAGTTTATAATCACCGCATTGGGTGTATAACCGGATTAACAAGCCAGATCGCTTTTCATAAGTCATAAAAGTAAAAAGATTTGAGTCTGGGTGTTGAGCATTTGTTTGGGAAAATGCAATATAGATAAAATTGTAGGTCTCTTCAATATCAAGTGTTCCCAAACATTCAGGCGTAGTATCCTTTGCCCATAAGGCGAACTCTTTGAGTCCACTGAAATTGGTGAATGGAATAATGAATCCCGACTTGAATTGGTTAAAACCGGACTGAAAATTATAAGAAGCCTCAATATTGGATATATTAGAAATAGAAAAATTGGTCCAGAGTGAGGGGCTTTGCCGTGATAAAATGTCAATATCCATATAAGGGACCTCACCGCCATTCAAGTAGGGTTCCAATTCGTCCGTAACCCCATAAAACCCCGTGAAATTTATTCTAATCTGTCCTCCTTGTGAACTCCCCCAAAGAGTTTTCTCTCCTTTATTGGTATTCGGAAATGATTCCCAATATGTATCTGCGCCAAATGCTGTGATATTATAGACAAATGTATGGCTTAAATTGAGGTCTTGATAATATTCCATAGGAAAGGTCCCATAGGGAGCAGAATCATGATTTTTACGATAATCTGGAGTAAAATCTAAAAATGAAACGAAAATCAAAACCGAGAATGAAATAATTCCCACAAGGGCAATGATGGGATATTTGATCTTTTTTTTCATTATTAGCGGGTGGGTATCTCTTTAATTTTTGTTAAATAAGTTTATATTATTTTAGAGTTCAAATGATAATGGATTACTTTCATTAACATTTTTCTGATTTAATCTTAAAATCAATAGTATTACGATAACTTAGTAATTATTCGATAATAACATTTTATAGTGTATCGTGATAATATTGCTTAAAATCATACATTTTTAATATTATTGATTCGTTTATTTCTTTGATTATTATTTTTGGGATTTCTTTATTGTTTTGTTGGGTTAACCGAATATATTATAAAAAAAGAGGAAAATAAAAAAAAAATTGGCTGAGAAATTAATTAGTTTTGAACGCTTGTTCTTTTCCGATGAATTAGCACTATCCCCAGTATTGAAATCACTGCTATAGGGATACAAATCATTAAGGAATAACCCGGAATTTCATCAGTTGAAATTTCATCAGTTGAGGTATCTTTCTTGACAGTGACACTTTCTGAAGCAAGGTTTCCCGCGGTATCGTTGGCATAAAAAGTTATCGTGACATCTCCGTCAGAGAGCGCATTCCATAGCGTCTGATTTATCCTCCCGTTTGCTGTAAACGTAATATTCTTTCCATTATTTATGTTATACCACATCTTATCAACTTGGCCTGACTTAGGTAGCGGAAAGTCTTCTATAGAAACGGTAAAATTCGGCGCGGTTTGGGCAAAAGTTGTGTAAAGTGTAGGGGCAGTTATTTCGATTTCTGGAGCATAAACATCTGTTATCGAACTAAGCAATTCGATTTCAAAATCGGGCCCTAAAGAGTTTCGGACCATTGCCCAAAGGAGAGCTCCGGATTCTTTATCATAAAGTAAACTGACGTTTTGGGCGTTGCTGTCCGGGTTATTTTGCTTAAAGGTGATGTTGATCTTATCCGCTAATTCCTCACAGCTGTGATCTCCCTGATAATTAACGTAAGTGTCATTTACATCTTGGGCTAATACTCGCTCCTTAAGTCTGGTAAAGTTATCGGTGGGAATAAGAAAGCCCGGATTGAAGTGCCTATATCCAAACGCCATAGCGGAAGCAGCCTCCACTGTCGATATATTCGCCAGAGAGATATTCTTTATTAAGGTGGAAGCGCTCTCTTCATAGAAATTAAGGTCAATAAAAGGAATGGCATTTTTAAACTCATTTTCGGGTTCAAATCCCCCAGGAGTATAGTCATAAAAACCCGTATAAGTCACTTGAATCTTTCCCCCAGGGTTTGTAAAGGCTGTCCCTTTATTGCTGCTGCCGAAGTACCAGGTAAATTGGGAATCCCATTGCGTTACGTTGTACACATATTCCTTATCGATATCGAAGCTCGTCGAATAGATATCTACGTCCTTTGGCATTGAGGATGTTAATTCGATTTCAAAATCGGGCCCAAAAACACTCTCCACTTTTGCCCATAGCAATACTCCCGTCGTCTTATTATAGATAAGGGTAGTATTTTGACCTCCCGTATTCTGCCTAAACGAAATTTTTACGGTGTCTGTTAGATTTTGGAAAGAATGATTGCCACGGTAATCTACCCACCCACCACTAACATTTTGGGCAAATACTCGCTCTTCAAGTCTGGTTAAGTTATCGGTGGGGATCAAAAAGCCTGGATTGAATTCCCTATAACCCAGTGCGGTAACATAAGCCGCCTCTGCGGAGGATATATTGGTCAAAGCTAGATTTCCGACCAAGCTCGAGCCAAACCTCTCATAAAAACTGATGTTGATAAATGGGACGGTATTATTAAATACATTCGTCGGTTCGTACGCCGCCGAATTCGGGACGTAATCGAAAAATCCTGTAAAGGATACTCGAATTATGCCTCCCGGATTTGACTTTGCTTGTCCCTTATAACTCATACCAAAATACCAATTGAGTTCTTGATCCCATTGAGTTACATTGTATACATATTCCCTATTTTGAACAGAGCTTTCCTTATATGTATCTGCCTTCACTGGAACGCTAAAATTCACCAAGAGCAGCGGCGCCAATACCAATGAAATTACTAATCCAAAAAATATTTGTTGTTTTTTCTTCATTTTCGATCAAGTAGAATTAGGATATGTTTCCTAATTTATTAATTTTATAAATATTCCATTTTATATAAATTATACTCGTCCCTTTTCACATTAATATCTCTAAAAAAAAATAACTTTAAAACGAAATAAGTGTTTTATTTATATAGATTTTGGTAACTTATCCTAATTCATATGTACAATAATAATTAAAAACCATGAACATAATGACTAAAGAACATAAGAATGGAGCTGAGAAGATGGATGGCTATGGTGAATTGAGGGCCCAAGTAAACTCGGTTAAGAATTCAAATAGGGTCGGAATGGCTACGGAAGACCTTCAAGAAGAAACTTCGGTACATTCGGTTTGGTTAGAAAAGTTATCCTTTCGTATCGCATTGATAAGCATGTTTACCGCCCTTAGCGTAGTTTTGGCCTATATTTTAGTTTCTCTTCCCAATATTGAGCTCTTTACACTCTCAATCTTTCTTGCTGGTTTTATAATGGGAAAAAAGGAGGGTTTCTTCATTGGAACCTTGAGCGCTCTCATTTTTGTGTTTTTCAATCCCTATGGGGTCTCCCCATTACCGCTATTAACCTATCAAATAATCCACTATGCTTTTACTGGATTAATAGGAGCACTTACCCATGATGTTCTTGAGGGAAGATCATTTTATCGACCAGAATTGGACCTCTATACCCTTCCAATGATGATTTTATTTGGATTTATCGGGGGAATTATAACCATCTCATTTGATATAATTACCTCTTTTATTGGTGCAATTACAATATATGGAACGTTAGATGCGTTTATTCCATATTTTCTTAGCGGAGTCGTATTTACAACGATTCATGAAGCGGGGAATATCCTCGGATTTGTCTTCATTCTTCCTGGATTGATTCAAGTGGTCCATAAAATACTCCATTAAGATAAATATATTTCGATCTGCAAGGAAAAATGATTTAGATGTAAAACTTAAATTGACATCGATTTTTCTGCTTGGCTTTTTTCACCTTTTTGTATAGGCAAAATTCAAATCCTCGAAAACGCTTTAAAAACCTTACAATTGGGAGTGGTCTATAAAGCACTCTTTTAGGGATAAAAATATCCTTTTAAAAAGATAATAGAAGCAGAATAAAAATAATTAGTGGTTGTCTTCCGAGAAAAGAAAGTTAACTTCTCCGCCCGCAGCCTCGATCTTCTCAATGGCGCTTTCCGATGCTTTTTTGACCTTGATATTAACCTTTTTATCAATCCTTCCACGCCCCAAGACCTTTTGAATGTTCATCTCCGCCAAATTTATCTCATAAGTACTTCCTGATTTTTTTGCCTTGCCCTCTTGAACAAGATTGTCGAGGTTCATATCTAAGTCTTTTACATTAATGGTATTAACCTTTGTGATGCGCACCATTTTCTGGGGGCGCTTAAACCCGGTCTTCCCCATTATCCAGTCGGGATCAGGAAAGCCTAACTCTTTTTGTTTGAGATAATAACTTTTCTTGCTTTTTTTCCATTGAGTGGTTTTTCCTCTTCCAGCGCGTTGACCAGTCTTTCGGTGTTGACCTACGGGACCATATCCAACCGTTCTACTCCCTCGCTTTTTCTTAGTCTTCTTTTTATGTTTTCTTGTCATTTATCTCACCTTATACCATTCGATAAATTAATTCATTAATATATTCTCCCACATATCCCAGCGTTCCTCCTTCATTGAAGTGCTTTTTGATAGATCCCCGATGTCCGCCTTTGGGAGGGTGTAATCGGAATATGGGTTTAACTTTATAGATTGATTGAGTCTCATATTTTATATTCCTTTTCAGCAAATCATCTGCCAGTTCTTTAATAGAATTATAATCGGTCATTTTTTTTAAGTATACATCGGTAAGGGGTATCCCACCTTCAATTCTTCCGCGTACCCTGAGCAACCTCACTAATGCACTCTTATTGATCTCTCCGAATGCAACAAAGCTATTTACCTTTTGAAGCATTCCTAATTGACTTTTATTTCCCCATACCAACACCCCGTGGTTTGTCTTATTCATACGGAGCATTTTTAAGGTATCCCGCATCTTCTGACTCATTCCCGGTTTACCTCTAACTCGAACTGCAAAGAATAAATGTTGGGTCTTTTGATCTTCCGTAATTTGTTTTAATTTTAACTTTTTTTTTGTTATTCCTTTCACCATAAGCCTTTCTCACCAATTTTTATGTGTTAAAGTGATATTTGTGCGCATTTTTCAATGCATCGAAGGTTGCCTTCACCAAATTTTCACTCGTTCGTGTATTGCCAAAAGTCTTACTCCAAATGTCTTGGACATTTGCTAATTTTAGAACTTGTTTCACCGTATCGGCACAGGCTAGCCCGATTCCAGCTGGCGCGGGAATCAATTGGATACGTACAGAACCGCACTTACCCTCTACCTTAAAGGGTATACTATGAATCCCTCCACACCCGCATTCTGGACTGCCACATCCTCTAAGGATTGGAATTACGGCTAATTTTGCTCTATCTATTGCTTTACGAATTGCTGGTCCTACTTCTTTGCTTCTTGCTGTTCCAAATCCTAAAAACCCATCGGATCCAACCATTACTACCGCTTTAAAACGGCTTCTCTGGCCGCTAGCTGTCATCTGCTGAATCATTTTAATGGTTATGACATCTTCCTCGAGTTGGGGGAGAAGTTGATCGATAATTTCCTTTTCTTTTACAACAAGATTATTCTGGAAGATTTTATCTAATGTGATAAGACCTTGCTGCACGAGATCCCCTAACTTTGTTCTTGGGATCCATTCCTCGCCGGAACCTCTTCTACGTCTAGTCATTTTCTCTCATTAAGCATTATTTTCTATTTTTTTTAATGTATTTTCAAATTTCTGTGTAAATTTTTCAGGGTTAATGTTATTATTGAGATATCCAGAAAAGATTTTCTCGTATTTTTCTGGGTCTTCTTTCTTTAGTAATTTGGCATAATTTTCAATATGGGTGCCATCAACTCTTTCCTCCAATCCCTCTGGAAAGAATAACTCTCGATGTGGGATGGTTATTCCCGCATTAAGTATCCCTTTAAACGCGGCGAATACCCGATTTTTATGGTAGAAAATACCCAAATCGAGGATAGCCTCTTCAATATCCTCATTCTTAGCACGTAATCCCGCTAAATACCCTGTTAAATATGATGCAGGTATATTACCGGTGTTAGCGTTCCAATCGAACTTTTTAGATAATTCTTTTGAATCGGCAGAAATGAGAACTTTATCTCCTTGGTATTTTGATTGAACAAATTGTACAATAATATGATTTTCTGAAGCCCTAATTACCGCCCTTAAATTACCGGATTTTATGAGCTTTAACCGCCTTTTATAGTTAGTCTTACCTTCTACTCTTCTCCGTAATGGGCGCCGATAGCTGGGTCCTTTTGCCATCTTATCTCCCCCTCCGTATTAAATCATTATCTTTAATATACCTTTCCAAATGAGCGACATTGCGAA
>CAZDJH010000075.1:0-12437 GCA_964505645.1 uncultured archaeon
ATCTATACAAAATGTTTTCTGCGTTAAATGCCAACCCTGTGGCTCAACGTGCAAAAATAAAAATAAGGGCTATACCGGCACCCTATTAAATGCAAAATAAATCTAAAATTAAGGAGATTCTAAGGAAAGAATTCTCCTAATTCATCTAATTTTCTAATTTTGTTAATGTTATTTATATAAGCTTATAAGATTTAATTCTCTTGATTAATTAGAGAAACATTAATTACCATATTTTATAAAAAAATTTCGAGATACTCAAGGTTAATGTCCGAGAAACAAGATCGAATTCTTAAATTCGAATGTATCAGGTGTGGGAATTGCTGTACAGACGAGAATACAATTGTTAATGTCACGACAGATGATATCACACGGATCAAAAATGCTTTGGACTTGACGCTGGAGGAGGTATATCATATCTTAGCGTTTTATATATTCGAAGAGGAAATGAGTGAAGAGGATAGAAAAAAGATGGTGGTCTCCCCTATAGAAACAGAGAAGGGCCTTGCCTTTGTGGGATTACTAAAAAAGCATGACGGATCATGCTATTTTTATGATAAGGAAAAAAAAAAATGTCTTATTTATAAAGCGAGACCCGCTTTCTGTCGAACATTTCCTTTTTCTTTCGAATATTTTAATAATGATGTCAATTCGAAAACGTCTAACATTAAAATAAAATATACCCAAAAGGCAAAACAATATTGCCCTGGTATTAGAGATGACGCCCCCCCCATAGATAAGAAAAAGTGGCTCCTTCTTGGGAAAAAAACTTTAGAAGAACTGAATGAAAATTATGAGATCATGCAAAAATGGAATAAAGCCGTAAGAAGCGGAAAAGTAGAGCGATCGGCTATGAATTTCCTAAAAACTATTTTTAATGGGAAAAAAAAAGGAAAAATATCTCGGAAATAGATGATGCTAAAAAATTAAAAGACCCGACTACATGACAGAACCGTATTGAAGATTGACGATTAATGAAAAAAAGAGCATCCTTAATTCCACTAAATAGGCCAAAATGTCGTCCTCCCATGAGAAGTCTTTTACCTCAGAATCTGTCCCGAAAAAAGTCGTTGCGTTTTTAACGCGGTCTATTAACGGATTGATTAATTCAATATTTTCATTTTTAAACTTTAGGAGGTCAATTATTAGTAGACTTCGAGCTGACTCGGTAATGGTTAATTGACCTATTTCACGTTCTTGTATAGTGTCTTTTAATAGAGTATAACATTCTTCTCTTATATCTTCGAAGCTGAATTGAGGATCCAGCAATTTAATACAAGAGAGATACTGATAAAGGTCTCGGATTAGATCATACTCGGGTAGCGCGGGTAAGTTTAAATCTAATAACTTCTCTAATTTATTTTGTTTATTCAAATCAATGGGTTTGTTGGCTTTATTAAGAATATTATAGGAATTTAAAAGGTAATAATTAATTTGAAGTTCTCTGGGATCGAAATGGTTTAGTTCTTCTTGTATGTACTGAGTTATCTTTTTGATATCAATAAAATCTGGCTTTTCATATTGTCTTAATTCTAAAACAGTAGATAGACCATAGAAAATGTTTATTGGATCGGGATTTTGATTGTCTGGAGAAGTAAAGATTTTCTCGTGGGTTTGCTTTTTCATCGTTTTAAATGCTTGCCCTATGAAACTTTCTGAAATATCGATATTTAAGACTTTTAATATCGAAATATAGTAGAAGATAGTTTTTAAATCGACCTTTTTCAAAAATGGAGCTATGGATTTAATAAAATTGGACTTTTTGAGATTTATCTGGGCTTGCTCCAAATAAGGAAGGGTGCCAAAGTAATCGAGGAAGGAATAAACCTTTTTCCCGGATATCTCGGGTATTTCAGAAGCTTCTATGGCTTTAACTAGTTCCTTCATAGAGGTTCTAGACTCCTCTAAGGTTTCACTAATATCTTCTTTAAGTGTCTTGAGATCTGTCCTAATTTGCGCCTCTAATTCTTCCATACGCCCATTATCTTCATTTTTTGAGCCCGCATTAGAGTCTTCTTTCTCTTGTTTTTCGCTCATGAGTTTACCAATATCGTAAGATTTCTTCTCTAAACTTCTTTAATGTTAATTAACGTGATAAAATATAATAATTTAACGTGATAGACTATAATAAGTTAATGTGATAAAATATAACAAATTCGCCCGAGATTACCATAATAAGAGAAAGCAGCCATGGGCTGATTTCAACGTATTTTTTAATAAGTTAAAGTTAAAAGATCTCACCCTAAAAGGTAATATTATCGATTTAGGCTGTGCAAATGGGAGGCATTTTGAGCTTTTTAAAACAGACCAAAATAGGTTAATAGGGATTGATAATTCCCTTCAATTCTTGAAGATTGCTCAAGAACAACTGAAAAATAAGGAAATAAATAAAGCTGAACAAAATAAAGTCCAATTACTTCTGGCAGATATGAATTATCTTCCCATCCGTAATATTAAGAAGATTAATTGTGTTTTTTCCGTAGCAGCTGTCCATCACATTAAAACTGAGCAAAATAGAAGACATATTTTGGAGCAAATTTCGAATATTTTAGACAAGAATGGATATTTCATCTTTACATTATGGCGAAGGTGGCAAAAAAGATTTTATAAACATTTCATAAAAGATTGGCTACTGCGCAAACTTAGTTCTGAGTACCAAAAAACTCAAGCCGAAAAAGGGTTGCCCGAATTCGGAGACATATTTGTTCCATGGACCCTATCGAGGGAAAAAATCACGATTAATCGCTATTATCACCTATTTTCATCTCGGGAGATTCGAGATTTACTAACTTCATATTTTAAAATTGAATGTCTGGAAAAGACGGGTGGTCCCACTAATAAGGATAACCTTTTTATTTTTACCCGAAAAGCCACTAAATAATCCAACTGCGGGCTTAAAATCTCAAAAACTTCAATGTATTTTACATATATTATAATAAAATAAAAAAGAGAAAAATCTGAGAAATCTCAAGTTCGGGCGGAACTTAAAAAATTAAATCCTAGCATTTTGATTTAATTTCTGAGATGTTTGAGTTAATTATAGTTTAATCTTTATCTTTGATTTTTTGCTTTAATTTGAGCACACAACTTATTATTCCATCGATAAGTGCTCATCCCGTACAAGGTGTCTTTGCTGTCTCATTAGTCTCTGTTAATTTTGAATTTTCTAGCCTGTTTTTCCATTCAGCCATAGCTTGCAAAGTGTAATTCATTGTTTTGTTTGTTATAATAAAATCTAATACCTATAATAAATTCTCATTTTATATTTAATAATAATTGTATTAAAGGGCATTCTGCTCCAAAGAAAAATTGTAAGTAAATGCTACTAAAATATTCATTAAGGGAACTAGTGGCAATGCACATTCAGATATGCATCCTTCACATAGGGCTCAAAATTATCATATAACTTCTCAATAATACCCGTATGGAGAGAAAATAACCTCTGTGATTGATCACAGTAAAAAATACCATGGATGGCACGTTCAACATAAAAGCTCCGTCCTATTCGTTTGCGCCTACTCCCATACCAGAAAGTGAATTCATGGGACCTCATCCATGTATTTTCTTTTCTATTGACTGCTATATTGATCGCCTGAAATTCTTCTATGGTTTTCTCAACTTCTTTATAATGGGTAAAATTTAGTCTGTCTTTCGGTTCCCACATAATCTCCATTTTAGCATTAGCGCCCCAATTATCATCGAAATCATTTGCTGAGTGCAGTACTATTCTTCCCTTACGCTCATTGTTTTGACCCATCTCAATTTCTTCAAACCATATTGGCATTTTCGTTATGCTAAATTTACATTCCGGTTTTTCAAACACGTAATAGGTCCTTTTCATTAAAATCTTTACTATATTTTATTAATTTTCTTACAAGGTAAAATTGAAGTAGAAAGTAAAAATCCAAAAAACTTATTTCTTTAAGAGTTCCTTTCCCTCTTCAATCCAATTTTTGATGGATGATTTAGACGCACCATAGATTAATTTAGCCAAATCAGCTGGTTTCTCGTTAATTAGATCGTTTACCGAATTAATCCCCAGTTCCTTAAACTTATCTTCTGTTTTAGGGCCTAATCCATCCAATTCTGTGAGCGCTATTGTTTCCCCTTCCCGTTCCTTTACTTCAGTTTCTTCAGACTGTTTTGATTCCTTAGGTTTATAGGAGGTTCGTTTTTTTTCTTTCTTGACGAATGGTTCTCTCTTTGGGCCTTTATTCTCAATAGGCTCGAGCTTATTCAATTTTTTGACATTAAACTCGTGAATAGATGTTCGAAAGTAATCGATCTTAATCCCATGCTGTTTAACCAATTGGATCGTTTTGCCGGATTCTCTAATTTCTGGGATCGAAAACCCATTCCCCTCACGCTTATAATGGTCTCGGGCGGGAGAGATTACCATCGCTGTAAAGCCTTCTTTACTCGATGTCATTGTATATTAGATACCTTTGTATAAAATATTTGGATTATAAAATTAATCAATACATAATAATTTTTTTAAATCAATTGGGTTAAGAGATTCAAACACCCTTTTATCATTTTTAATGCGAAAAAACTCACACCGTTAGAGGTCAGATGAATCGCATGGTAAATTATAATCTAAAGGACTGCTTGCTTTTATATGCTCGGCATACGATATACTACGTAATTAACGAGGTCTTTGGGATGGGGGACCCGTGAATGCCCCGAACAGCCGAATGATGTTAGTGGCGTAAGGACCTAGCCGAATGGCTGAAGCCACACGCCTTTAGGGGGTGTGTAATTCACATGTCCTTAGATTGATTTGAACTATATTGCATATTCCTAAACTTAATATTTAATAATCTCCAACTGTTTTAGCCGCAAAAGGACATCGTGGATCTCAAGCCGGTTCTTCTCGAACATCCGAGAGATTTTTAGCGGGGAATTATCGCCTGTACATTTTAATGCGATCAAATAGTCTAAGTCATCAATAATCCCCATGGAATGGATTTTCTTGAGCACGCTTTTGATTACAATTAACTTCGGATATTCTTCAGCAACGGCGCCTGCCATGGTTAAGATCTCTATATCTGTTTTGAATGTGGTGAATCTATCTTTATCATCGCTATTCTTGTAATATTGCAAGTCCGCTTCGTGTTTTTTCCAAAATCGATTCCCGATTTTTCGGATAATCCCCTTAATCGTATCAGCGTTATCTCCAGCATCAGAAATCGAACAAATTAAAAGTTCTGCCATAGGATGATAAAAGATCACAATAAGCGATTCCTCGGATTCTATAACTCTCATTTTTTCATTTAAGGCTTTTCCCTTGGCCATAGCCTCATGAATTATATCGATGGTTTCATTAATAGCTTTAAAAAAGTCTGGAAATACTTCTTTCTCAACTCGTTTATCCTTAAACTGCTTAAATGTCGTGTCTAAGATCGAGATCCCGTTTTCAGCGTTTATTATAAAGACTTTATAGATCAAATCTCTTCTCCAAATATTTCAGTTTTTATACATTGAATATATTTTGCGGGAATTTATTTCTTTCCTAAAATGAGCATTCATATAATTAATGAAAGAACGAATTATAGGTAGGTGTTTTTTAGTTCTATAAGATTATCAGAGAGGTCGGGAAGATTTTCTTCAATTTGCCCGATATCAATGTCTTCTTGGAGTAATATTAATAAATACAAATTATATTTATCCACCTTTATGCGTTTAAATATTAATTTTTTCGACTCATTCATTACACCCGAACTAATGATAAAATCTTTTTTGAGCAATTTAAATTCTTTAAATGTCTCGTAAAGGGTTTGGAAATGAGGTGCAGAGATTTCAAACACTTTCTGGGAAACGGAATTTGTGGAATAATTCGAGAGTATTATACCGTTCTCATTTAAGAGCAATAAAGCATCTGCTTTCGTTTTATCTGCAAATATCTTTAGCTGATGGTGGAATAATTCTTTATTCGGGCTTAATTGGTTAAGCCCAAAAGAATAAGCTGAGATAAGAGACCACTGAGAGAACACGGATGTTTTAAAGATCTTTACAAAAAAGTCTTCAGAAAGATCCTTTATTTGGGAGGTGAGAAAACTGACCCGTTGTTCTATTACTTCAGATTTCTTCAAATCGGGGTCATACTTGTTCAAACATACCACAATTATGGGAAATTCCTTGAATTCCCGCAATGTCCGTATGGTCCTCCGATAAAGAGCGAGGGCCTCATTGAATCTATTATTGTCTTGTATATCAATGAAAAAGAAGAGTAAGTCGATATTGTACAAATAGATTTTACTTTGTTCAAAATATTTTTCTAAATACTGTTTTTGACCGCCGAGATCCCAAATTATAACCGTTGAGTTGCTCTCGGCCAATAAATCCTCGGGAGATCTATTCACTCCTTTGGTTGGCATTTGCTTGATAATCTCGGAAAATTGTCTTTTAACGCCTAAAAGGAAACTCGATTTACCCGCTTTGTCCAAACCAGCAAATACGATCTTTACTTTTCGATTATATGTAAAGGGACTTTCAATTTTTCCCACATATTCTAATAAATCCTCCCTAAGAAAATCCATATATTTCTGGTATTTCGTGTGATCCAAGGTTTCTTGAATTTTAGTCGCGGCAGAATCGATGGCGACCCGTAGAAACTTCATATTTTCATATAAAAAGGTTCTTTTTGTGTTAGAGACTAACACGGTGATCGTGGTTGCTCGAGCCTTTCCTCGTGCCTCGGGGTCAGGGTTAAGAAAGAAATAGGTGAGCCCTGTAAGATCAAAATCTGGGAATGGAATGACCCCAAAATAATTTATCCCGTCTATTTCATGTGAATCTTGATAAGTGGAATCTCCCATTAACAGTGAAATCGTTTTCATAGATATTAAAAGACATGAATTCTTATCCATCGAATCTGGCCATATGACAATGGGAATAGGACCCTCTTCGCCGAATTCACTTAACACAACCGCCTTAATTAAGTCTTGATCGCCATCCATGTTTGAATTGCTCATTTTATAATAACTACATACTTAAAAATTTTTAAAAAATTTAAATTTAAGTTTCATAAATTAATAATCCATTTCCCCGTTCTTTTTTATTTTATAGAATATCTTTTATGAAAAGTATGAATCATTTAAGTTCCCAATCAGAGATAGCATCGTTTTTTAAGGAAGTATATCAAGCAATGCTGAACTCGAAAAAGATAATAAACGATCCTTGGGTAAAAATCTCTACGATTCACACTTTCCAAGGACTCAATGATTATGAAATTAACCAAATAATTCATAGTTTCCACTTTCTAAAGCGAGAACAGTGGAATCATGTTTCTATTGATAAAATAAAGTATATATTAGACGTAGTAAAATTCTCATCCTACGAAATTAAGACTCTTGTGACGAATTTATTAGACTTTCGGGGGTTCGAACATCTCATAGGCGAGATCTTGAATCAAATCGGATATTATACGACGACCAACTTTAGATTTACCGACCACTCAGAATACAAGAATGAAACTTCCCAAGAACGCTATGAAATCGATATCGTGGGGTTACAGCAAAACTTGCTTTTGATCATCGATGCAAAAGAGTGGTACCGGCGGAGTGCATTTTCAGGAATTAGTAAGGCAGCAAACCTCCAATATCAGAGAGGGGTTGCCTTGAAGGGGAACCCCCAGACGCTATATTCCCTCATTGAGAGGCTAATCAATTCCTCGAAAAGGCGGATGACTTATTTGGAAAAATATCTTCCCTTAAAATTAATCCCAATTATGGTTACTTTAGAGGAAAATAGTGTGCGCTTGAATGAAAGGAAAATCCCGCTTGTATCCATCTCTCGAATTAATTCATTTTTAAGCAAATTAGAGTATAGAGAAGATGATTTTCAGTATTATACACATCTAAATATTACAGAACGTACATTTCACCCAATAAAAAATGAGATGCTTTAATATAACAATTTATTTTGTATGAGAGCTGCAAACCCGAATATCATCCCTTATTAATTTATATAAATTCTTTTAATTGTTTGGCGATCTTACGGATGGCAATTTGGATAATCCCGCTTTTCACCGAAGGGTTTGAAAAAATAATTAAAATGAGGTCTTTCAAGATCGGGTCATCTTGCGATATCGGCGCTAAATCCAGTACGCCTTCAGTACCCCGAAGTGAGATTGAATGCAATAGGCCGGCATTTAATCCATTTAATATGTCAGCACTTATCATACATAGATTTTGCCCAATTGTTGCGAATAGGGGGTCGGAAATCCTATCCGAAATCGCAGAGGCCAACATCTTACCATCACTTTTTATGATTGCAGAAGCTTCTATTTGTCTATCGATTTTTAATAATTGCCTTAATGTATCATTTATAGTGTCCGGCTTTAAATTTTGTTCTGCCTTTTTCTTTTGTTTTATTACATCGGGACTGTCCGATTTTTGACTAGATTTGCTTACTGAGGGAATCTTTTCAGAAAGAAAGGAGAGTACATCTTTCATATCACTTTCCAAGCGCTCTTGTTTTTCCGGAGAGACTACTGTTTCGCTCCCCGAAGATTGTGATGGGTTTGATTCTGGGATAGGTTGAAGGGATGGAGGTACGGAAGATTTCGATTCAGTATTGAAAAGGGAATTATCAAACGGGGTGGGTTCGATTTCTTCCAGAAATTCTTTATTATCCCCGCCTTCATCATAGTCTTGCTCAATTAAGTGATCCCACTCTCCCGATGAATTATTCGTTGCTGTATCTTGAGAAGCTTGAGGATCCACTGGAGATTGGGAGGGATTACTTGATCCTTGTGGGTTTTGTATATCCGAGGACTGCTCAGGGGGCCTTTTAGTCGCCCCCTCTTGCGGTTTAGAGTCATCAGAGGAGGCCATAAAGATGCTCTGGGTCCCGTACATTTTAGACTGCTCGTTTCCCCCGTTTCCCGAAGGGGAACTCGCTTCTTGTCCAACTTGCTCTTCCGATTCTGTGTTTAAATCCTCTTCAGGCTCGGGAATCTCCTCTAAATCGTCCTCACTCCCCAGAGAAATACTTAATTCAGGAGATTCTGATGAGAGAGGGAGGATCGCGCCGCATTTCTGGCAGTGGAGTGTGTTATCGGTGTTGGTTGCTCCGCAATTCATACAAATCTTCATTTGAATTCACCTTGTGCCTTTTAATTAATTCCTTTTTGCTTTGTCTATTTATTATATGCGAATCTCTCTATATATATTTATTGAATTCCCAAATAAACACACTTTTTTATTTGAAGAGCATTAATAGCGTCCCCTTAAAAGTAGCCATTAAATAAAGCTTTCCAAGAACATTCCCAATGACTGAATTGTATCATCACCGAATAACGGGCTTTTTCGTGCCAACAAGATGTAATAAGGGGGATCATCCTTTATTTCTTGGAAGATATAGTAATAATTTTTACGTTTAACTGTAATACGATTCTCTTCGTATTCAGTTTTGATTTGTGTGCTCTCTTCTATTTGCTTGTATCGATCGTTAAGTCTTAAGAAATAGGGTGGACTTTTTTCAAGGATTTCCCTCATTTTTTCGGTTTTATAGTATGAGCCAATGATTAAAGAATTATTATCAATTAGCGCAACTCCTTCACATTGTTCTTTGAGACTGAACTCCTTTATCGTATTTTTAATGGCTTCCGGTCTGTCTATTAATGTTCGAAAGATATCTGACATAATTAAAACCAGATTTTCGATTTCATGAATTGACGTACGATAAAAGTAAAGCCGCTTATACTTGGTACTATTCTTAATATCTTCTTTTAAATTTATAATAAGCTCTGTATATTCATTTAAGGCGTTTTTTTCCAGTGCAGGGTCAAATTTATGAAACAATACATAGATCGGGGGTTGGATGTTTAATTCCTCAAACTTTGACACGACATCCTCAAAATATGTGATTGCCTCTGGGATACGCTGTTTATCTTGAATGTCAATTACGTATATCCCAATCTCGGTATTGTCAAAATACTTGCTCGGATTACGAATGTACGAGATTCGATATAGTTTCTGGCCCCCAAGATCCCACTCGCTTATTGTTTTTCCCAAAAAGTCGAAGACCTTCCTCTGCGCACCTCGTGTTGGGGACACATTTGCTATCTTTGAGAACTCCCTCCTTAAGGCATGAAGTATGCTTGTTTTCCCCGCATTGTCCAGGCCCGTGAAAAGTATCTTCGAATACTCCGGCATTTCATCATGTTTTGTTTTTAAAAATTCCATATTTGAACTTCTCCTAAAATATTATTTATTAACATTCACTAATAGAATATTATTGTAATATTATTTTTACTATTTTAATTTTTGTTAAATTTTTAAGCTTAAAATTCTTTATTTATCCCAAAGTCAATATATTTTCGCGAATAAAAAAATATTACCAAATATGAATATTATTACCATCGAGTTCTCAGAATGGTATATAGAGTTAATGGAAAGTCTTTCATGTGGGTACTATAAAAATACACGATGAAATTCTGGAGCGGCTCCGAAGTGAAAGGGAAAAAGACCCGAAAACTATGGAAAGAGAAAGAATAGCAGCATAGTAATTTATGTCACACTGATTTATTCAAGGATTTAAATACTATATTAGATATTATTATTTCAATTAAAGGGAAGGTTCATAAACATATTAATACCATGAGAACCTTTAATAAAGGAAGGAAAAAATTATTAATATAAAAAAATACAATTTCTAATACAAAGCAATCCCAAGAAATGAAAATCTTTCCAATAGGTATACCAAAAAGTTATTTGGAATTAATTGAAGACCTCATAGAACAACATGGTTATTCTTCCCCCGGTGAATTTATTCGACATGAATTAAGGGACTATCTTCTAAGCGAAAGGTTTTTAGACCAATTTTGTCCAAAGAAAGATATCAAGGCGGCCTAATCAATAATTTTCCTTTAAAAACGCCTTTAAATCTTGATAATGCTCGATCTCGGTGGGGTTAGGAAATTCCTTTTTATATTGTAATCTTTTAAGTGTTTCAGGTACTTTTGGAGTTACATTTATCAATTTGATGATTTCCTCTGGGAACTTTGCGGGATCAGCGGTTTCTAATGTGATCGATTTAAGGGCATCATTTTGAGGGTATTTTTCCCGATACATTTGCTTTGCTGCCCAACCCACAGCTCCGTGGGGCTCTATTATCTTTTGATAGGTCCTATAAAATTCCACGATAGTTTCCTTCGTTAACTCATCAGAAATTGAATAAGAAACGACATCTTCCCGAATCTGGTCCATATCGGGTTTTTTATGGATGGTTCCCGTTTCATCCATTTTCCCCCCATATAAATCAATTAACCTTGCAAGATTGCTGGGATGTCCTACGTTCATCGCGTTAGATATGCAATTAATCGAGGGCTCTATCTTTTGATATGTTCCAGTTCGTAAAAGATTGGGAAACTCGTTGTTCTCGTTGACTGCCGAGATAAACTTTTTCACGGGAAGACCCATCTTAAGGGCAATTAGCCCCCCCATTAAATTACCGAAGTTTCCCGATGGAACAGAAAAGATAATTTCTTCCCCCTTATCTTCTATTAGTCGCGAATATCCCCAGAAATAGTAAAGTGTTTGAGGTAACAATCTGCCGAAGTTAATGGAATTTGCCGATGATAAATTGATATGGCTTAAACCATCATCCGCAAATGCTTGCTTCACATACCGTTGACAGTCATCAAATTTCCCTTGGATCCCAATTGCAGTAATATTATCCCCCAAGGTAGTCATCTGCTTTCGTTGTAAATCACTAATCTCATGTTTCGGATATAAGACTACAACCTCGATATTTTCTAAGCAATGAAATGCGCTACAAGCCGCCCCACCCGTATCACCGCTTGTCGCCACTAAAATAACAATCCTTTTTTCTTCTTGTTGAAGAAAATATTCCATGCACTTAGCCAGTGTTCGCATCCCGATATCTTTGAAACTATTGGTAGGTCCGCGATCCAAATAGCAAATATAATCTTTTTCGTTGATTTTTTCTACGGGAGCTCCAAAATTTAAAGCTTCGGCGATAAGTTCTTTGAAATCATCATCTGGAATGCTATCTCCGACGATTTTTGATAGGGCTGTAAATGCTATCTCTTTCATTTCCAAATCCTTAAAACCATAGATTTGTTGCGGTGATAAATGCGGGATCTCATTTAACATGTAAAGACCCTTATCTAATGCTAGTCCTTTCAAAATAGCCGTTTTAAAATCCACATCAGGCGTATCATAATTGGTTGAATGAAACATCATATCATATTAGGTTAGGATAACGTTCTAAAAAATCTTTTCTCTTTTAACTATCCAATCAAACCTTCTCAATCTAAAGTAACACTTTATTCAATAATATTCAAAATTTAGGGATTGAAATGTTAAATACTCTTGCCTAATTTTCTTCAAATCTCTTGACCAAGCTGAATTTAATAGTAGTCTTACTTCCATTTAATTTTCTATAAGATAGTGAAAGATAATTTAAGTTAC
>CAZDJH010000076.1:0-12416 GCA_964505645.1 uncultured archaeon
GGCAGCGAGGGCACCGGCAGCATTGATGCCAAAGCGGAGTTGGCCACCGAGGTCGATTTTCGAAATTTTTTTGTAAATTTGTATGGATTTTTATTAAATTTTCTTAGAACTAAGAATCTTTATTATAAGATTTATTGATAATAATATCGCTTTTATACGCCAAATCTAATCCTAATTCTTTTAGCTTTTTATTATGATAGAGAACAATTTTCCTAAAAGTCGATATACTAACATGAAGCATTTCAGCTGCTATTTCTACATGTATTTCTGGAACATTGTCAAAAAACTCGGGTAATTCTTCAATAAGTTGTTCTTCATACGGTAGTAATTGTTTTTGTATATCAATTCCCTTGGCTTCCGCGATTACCTGTCGTTTTAATGCTATAAGATCGATATCCCATATATTCAGCATCTTATCTGAGTTTTGATTAATCCATTCTTTTATAATTTGACCGATTACCGCAGATTTTGAATTACCTACAACGCCTATCAATTTTGTAATGATTTCATGATCTATCTTATCAATATTGACTGTGACTCGCTCCTTTAGTAAGTCCAAGTCATTTGGGTCAAAATTATTCGGAGTCATTTTTTTAGAAAAATTTTTTGGGTGCTAAATAAAAAATAGAAGGCTTTCTATTTAAATGTATGCAAAGTGCATTAAATATGCTGCATAAGTGCATAAAAGAATTCGAATCCCTCGCCTAGACGACCGCCGATTTCTCCAATTATAAAACACTAAAAATCTGAGGAAAGATTTAGATGTCCGCTTTTCCTTATATAATATAAGAAAAATGAGGGCTCAAGGTGTCAAAAAGGTGGTAAATCCGTCGAAAGAATATCGAGGGGTAACACGGAGCGCCAATTGGAGCTCCAAAAGGAGTTGGGCGCCCACCGACAGGGCAGACACCATTCTCATAACGTTCAATACCAGTAAAGAAAGCGGATGATATTATAAAGTAGTACCAAACTACAAAAGAGAAGAAGAAAAAGAATAAGTTTACCTAAATCTAAATAATCCGGTTTAGCGGTCAAGAACGTTCTTATAAGGGTTCCCTCTGTCATAAAGGCGGATATAATCGGCATAGTTCAGCTTCACATAGCAATTAAAGTTCACATCGCTGACTTTATGGCAGAGCAAGATCTTGCGATCTTCTTTTGAACAGCCTATTCGTTTCCGTAATGTATTCAACGTCCTGCGGAATGTGTGGCACGAGATCCACTTACATATTTCAAGGTAGATAACCGTTTTTCTGATATAATGATTGATGATGCAGAGCGCAAGGTTCTGAGCATTAGAAAATAATTATATGGGTTTAAAAGTTCCTATTCTTGAAATAAATTTCTAACTTGCTTTATTACTTTCTCATAGTAATCTTTCTCAAGCCATAACCCTTTCTCAATCATATTATCAAATATTTCCATAAAACTATCGAAAGAAGATATGAAATCTTTAGAAACGGCATCAATAAGACCTTCAGTGGTCCATTTTGTTTTGATACCTAAATTTCTTGCCACATCTCGAGCTTTTCTATCATTTATTAACAATAAATCTGCATTTAGTTCATTACTAAGTGCTATTGCATAGGACTCCCCTAATCCCAGCAGTATCGGAAATAACAATCATTTCAAGTTAGCTCTAATGATGAATTGGAATCCGGGCTTTTGCTCGAATATTATCGAATTCCCGATAAGATAATCGCGCTATTTCTGCCGCCCTTCCAATAGATATATCCCCTCTCATATAAAGTTCTAAGGCATCTTTCACTCTATTTGAAAGAGTACTAATATATTCCCAATCTATAGGTTTAAGTAGGTTCTTTTCATCAAACCAATATTTTTTTTTATTTAACTCTTGGACCATAATAATCATCCATTTTCTTTGCAAATAATAAAAAGAAGTATTAGTATAAATTTTTATTATAATATAACCATAAAATGCCTATAAATAATAATATACTCCACTGATGTGTTAATTTATTTTTTTTCTAAATTCTTCAAATTCTGTGAGATATCGCATCTATGAGGGTTATGGATGGGATTCTGTTTTCTGTGGATATACTATTCTCATGACTTTAATTACAAGTAGAGAAAGCGGATTATATACTATATCCTCAATACAAATAAAAGAAGAATAAAAAGTATTAATTTACAAAAATCGAAAATATCCGCCTTACCGCTCAAGAATATTCTTATATGGATTCGATATATTTAATAGAAAAGTTAAGAATTATATAAATCAATGATTATATATACTTAAAATCGTATCGTAAATTGGAAGAAGATAGTATGGCAACTGAAAAAGAGAATATTTTACGAATGATAAGAAATCTCCCAGATGATAGTAGCTTGGAAGATATTATGTATCATCTATATGCACGAGAAAAGATTATTCGTGGTTTGAAAGATGCTGATGAAGGGAAAAAAGTCTCGAATGAAAAAGCAAAAGATATAATTGAAAAATGGTTCGAATAGAATGGACTGATCGTTCTTTAGAAGATTTACAGGACATATATAGGTATATAGCTCGGGATTCTAAAAGCTATGCTAATCTTTTTGTTCAAAAAATATATAAACAAGTGCAGAAATTAAAAGAATTTCCAAAATTGGGCAGGCTTGTACAGTTTCCGTCGCGTTTCCATGACATTTTCATTAAAAATCAACCGATTAAATTCACCCAAGACGTTGTTGAGAATATTTATGAAATTGTACCAATTGAAGAAAAACATATAATAGATAGCGATGGAAGTCAATGGACTCTTGATCCTATTGGTGTTGTGAGGACTTTTCTTCAATCTTATGGTTAAAAACTTGAGAAAGGTTGGTATAGTTGGGGAACTCAATCTGCTAGAAAGTTTGGTGGACTTAATTATCAACCTAAAGTTTTCGGGACATTGGATAAAATCGCAGATGTCGTTCATATTTCAAGAACAAGCCTTTCACACTACTTACAAGGAGAATCATCAATCTTGAACATCAAACTTCAAGACAAACAGAGAATTACTTCTGAAGTTTTAGGGGTAGAAGTTTTGGAAATTGCTCATTATATTAATGAGATTGATATAAATCATCCGCAATTTGAAGCTATTTATTCAGACTCAAAAACACTTAATAAGTATATTCTCCAGAAATGAAAAAAAAAGTAATGTCAATACAGAAAACTCAATAAAAAGAAATCTTGAAACCTGCAACAAATGGATTACTTTATAACTAATAAGCGCCCAAACAATTTCAAACAATTAGAAAGAATAATTCAGATGTTAAGCCGCTGTTTAGAATGAAGGATTGAAACAATTTTTATGATCTTTTCGTGGTTATCGATTTGATATAGAATTCTATAATTTCTAAACCGTATTTTTCTTATATGATGTTTTTTTAATTGAGGCACAATTTCATACATTTTAGGAAATTCCGAGAGAGATTCAATTTTCCTATAAAAATCATTAAGGAACCGTTCAGCATAAGATATTGAATTCTCTGAAAAATAAATATAAATATTTCTTAATTGTCTTTTTGCTTTTTCTGAGATTCTGATTTCCATTTTCTTGAGATTTCTTTTAATTCTTCAAGAGAATAGGATCTCCCTTGTTTGAAATACTCTAGCCCTTCAACGACTTGCTTTTTAACATAGAGAATATCGATTAATTCATCAATCTCTTCAGGTGAAGTAGTTTCTGGCAAATCCTTAATAAGCGAAATAATTTTTTCCTTTATTTTACTCATTATTTGTCATTACTTAAATGACATTATAAATTTAAAAAACTTATTATTTTTAGATTCCTCTCAGATGTGAATTATTCTATTTTTCACTAGTTTAAACCTATTTTTTTTTGTTCCCCCGAAATTTCAATAAAATTCTGAGGAAAAGGTACAGTTTCCGTCTCGTTTCCATGACATTTCCATAGAAAATAAAATTAAAAAGGTGAGAGAAAATCAAAAACAAATTGCTATTCTCCGAATCTTTAGTTGGTCGATGTTTCCATTATTTAAGTCGGGATCAGAGGTGCCTCTAATACTAAAAACACAAGATTCTTTATACAAAAAAGGTGATATTATTGTTTTTTACTTAGATGGGGACAAAAGTCGTTCATAGGGTTACAAATTTTGAAGAAGTAAATGAAAAGAGAACTTATACAACTCAAGGAATTAATAATCAATACACTGAAGAAGATATATCGCTTACACAAATAATTGGGAAGATTGATTTATCATTAGATGCGTATCTTGCCGTTCAACAAATGTCTCGGAATGGAAGAATTCATTTTTATAATGCTTTTGGATTATCCCGAAATTCACTTAATCTTTATGATTCCCTCCTATATGATTTAACCGAGGGATTATCTATCTCCATAAAAGAATTATCGAGTCTATTTTTCAATGATAGATCTAAGAGTTCAAAATCAACTTCTGATGTGAATTTATGGAACTGGGCTTATCCTCCTTGAAGATGTCGGGATTTTCTTGTCTGCGGATATAGTCAAATATTTGGTTGCTTTTTGTTTCGAGTTTTCATTCATTTTTAAGTTCCTCTCTACTGCCCCACACAAGCTTCGAGTCTTTTTAAAGGTTGTCCCAGAATTTCTGTGAAATACTGAGGGAAAGGTAAATTTCCAGAATTATAGGTTTGGAAAAATTAACTTCTTTAAAACATTTAATTCTCATAGATAATCAAATTTCAGAGATTCAAGGTTTGGAGAGTTTAAAGGAATTAGAACTGCTACAAATTGGAGTAAATCCAATTGATCCTCAGTTATTTGAAAAATTGGGTGGATTAGATGAGAAAAGTTATGCCAATCAACCTCAAAAGTTCGTAGCATACTGCCGAAAGAATAAATAAATTGACCTAAATTCAGATATTTTCTCATGCGATAGTAATTCCCGCGTGCATGTAGAGATCACGAGCGATCTTGATCTATCATAAGGTGCGGATTGGCAATATTTCTTTGCTTTAATTCCGAGAACAATGCTATTCTATATTTATAATATCTTCTAATCAAAGCTTCAATTTTCTGGTTCCATGTACCACAGAAATAATTTCAAGGTGATCTTCCTTGATTAGATAGATAATACGATAGTTCTTATAAAGAATTTCTCTGAGATTAGGATTATTATATTCTGGGACTTTTCTACCGAATCTCGGAAATTGTTTTAAATGACTTACCATCTCATAAATTTGATTGACAAAAATATGGGCATAATTTGGGGAATCTTTAGAAATGTAGAGAGCAATATCATCTACCTCCTCAAGCGCGTTGCTAGTCCATTTTATTTCAACCATTTTGCTAAACGCTCTTTTGCTTCTTCATGAGTAAAGAGTTTTCCTTCTTCAGAATCTTTTAATCCTTTTTCAATTTTTTGCCGAACATATATTGCTTCGATTATATCTTCCATGGTCGTGTCATCAGGAAGGGTTTTTATCATCTTTATGATCCTATCTTTTTCTGTTGCCATTATCTTTTACCTTATTTACTGATAAGAATCTAATAGATATATATACTCTGAGACTATAAATTTTTTCTTTTTTAAAGTTGATTATAAAGAATTTATTAGACAATATATATCTTTATAAATATCTATATTATATTAAAATCAATTTAATAATTCCAATCTGTATTATGAAGAAGTTAGAAGAATCCTTTTCACCATTGAGCAGGAAATTATAAGTGATTATGCCCAAATAGAGTGTATCGATGAGGCCATCGAGTTTTACAGCCAAAAGCATGAAAATAATCGTGATTTGTTAGATCCCGAGACGGAATTCTGGGGGAACTGTTCAAATTTAGAAGCATGGGCAGAGCACGACTACAACACGCGGCTCCTTGATATGCGGCTGGCTTTCCCCTTGCTAAAAAAGCTGACCAATATCTTTGGTGGGAAGAGAAATTAATAATCTGTCCGATTTGAAGGGGGTATTCGACCTTAAGACGCTGGAGAAACTTGATTTAAGGGGAAACAACATATCGGAGATTCCCGAAGATATTAAAAACTTAAAATTACTTAAGGTTCTTAATTTAAGCGAAAATAAAATAGAGACCATTCCAAAAGAGCTAAAGAAACTTATTTCATTAAGGAAATTAATATTAGCCGAAAATAAAATTAATAGAGTACCCAAATTTATAGATAATCTTAAATTTTTAAGTTTAGCTAATAACAATTTGAAAGAGGTTCCAAGATCCATTGGAAGTCTTACATTTCTAGAATATTTCTTACCTTGGGTGACTTGTAAGCCTTCCATTACATAACAATCGGCTCGACTCCCTTCCAAACATCTTCAATAAATTCACAGATCTTAGGTGCTTGGACTTAAGCTGGAATAATTTTACCACAATGCAAGAACAGATATCTGCTCTCCGATGCCTTTCGTATTTGGACCTCTTGATGTATAAAAAAAAGAAAAAATTAAATCAAGCAGAATTCTCTTCCGTAATTTTTATGACCTTTTGGGTTGTATTGATCCCCGCTTTTTCATAGTAGTTGTCTAATCGGGCGTTTATTTTATCAACCCGGAACTCAAAAAGCAGCGATAACGGAGCAAACAATAAAATAATTACAATGGGGTCGATGAAGACAATCATTATAACAGAGGGATCACTTACACTTGTAAGATACTGTATCAATATAAGCGTATAACTTACCACCGTTGAAACTCCTACGTACCCCTTTAGCATCTTAAAGTACGATTGTCCAACGTTTTCAATATCTGGGCTTACAGGACGTTTATACAACTCAACCTTTTTAGAGCACATTAAATGCGAAGATTGAAGCATCCAAATGGGCACTACAGTAATACACGCAACTGGTATACCCACGAGCACAGACATATACTCTATGACCGCGGGGAGCTTATTGGGATCCGCGCCTCCTATGTAGAATAAATCATTTAAACCCCCGTATAGACTCAGATAGAGGGCAATGTTTATAGCTAAAATCCCGGGAAAGATGGATCGTAGCAGTATCCATATACCAGACCTCTGTTTTTCGGTTGATATAATAAAATACTCATATTTTTTTAATTTCATCACCTTATGGAGCTTTAAGAAGATTATCGTGGGAAGAGGACCGAAGAAGATCATGGTAAGCATAAAAATATATGGTATGATAAAACTTACAATCGTATCTACACAAACATTACCTGGAATCAACGGAATTATGTCCCTTTGAAAATCCCCGCCAATGAGGGGGATAAAATTAAGGATTGTTGCTATAACAACAAGGAGTGCCGATATAATTACCGGGGTTATATATCTTTTTTCCATATTATTAACTTTATTAATGAATAATAATTCTATGATTGTACCTTATGATATGTCAATTAAAAATCTTTCGAATTTCTAAAAATCTATTTTTTAAAATATAGAAAAAAGCAAAGAATTAATGGAGAATCGTTTAATCAGTAATAAGTTTCCACAAATGAGGTTTTTTTTGGAAATAAAATGGAAATCAGGGCTTTGGAAGGTTGTTTTATCATTGCATCCTTTATAATATAATTAATATCTTCAAAACTTTTGTCTCCTAAGAGTAATTTATAAAGGAAAGAACCAAGGATCTGAACATCACATTCCATTTCTCCGGGATATTTATTAGCAGAATTTATTTCTAATATTTTTCCATCTTTAAAATTAATGCTAAACGGTGTTTGATAGTTGCTTAGAGTTATGGTGTTTGAAAGTCTTTGAAAACTTGAATTTTGAAATCTCTCCTCTAACAATCCTTTAATTTTGAGAAGAGATCGTTTTATATCGGGGATTTTAACTTGCCAACCATAATCCATATATTGAAACCCTTTGAATTCCATTATTGGGTTAGAGAGAATTGAATCAGGTTGAAGATCAAAATCTAGTTCCGGTTTTTTTTCATTTTGGAGCTTTTTTATGAACTGAAGTAGTTTAATCGCGTGAACTCTGCTTAAAGCAGATTTTCTAACTTTATAGCCCGTCTTATCATAAGACATCCCCAATGTAAAGAAAGCCGCATTTCTTCCATTTTCCTCAATTATATAGGTTTTTCCCATAAAATCGGATATTTTGGAATTAAAGTATTTATACTTGAACGAATCTTTCCAAAATTTATTCCAGAATAGAAAATTGGTTTTCAATAAAGTCTAAATCTTGAAATTTACTTTCTCTGATGTTGATTTTTTCTAATTTTTTGGACGGAATTTTATCAGTAGGCAAGATAAAACGATTATCGAGGGGGAACGAGTATTCATATCCCAATTTTCGATAAAAATAGGGAATTCCTCGGATTGAACTTCAAAACTTCTTCAAATTCCTTCTCGTCGCCAGTTGTCACATGGAGTATGTATTATTCATTAATCGGAAATGTAGAACCTTTTGCGATGACCATATGTGTATTAGTATTAATGTGCTGATTAATTTAATTATGATATCTATTATTCGGCATCTCGGACAAAATATACTATTTTTTGTTTCACATATATAGCTTCGATAATGTCTTCCATGCTCATAGCATCAGGAATTCCGTCTAAGAGTTACTCTATAGGGAAATGTTTAATCTTTACATTTAAATCATTGAAATCGGAATCGGTAGTATAAATTATTAAACTATTCAAAACAGCACAGCCAGAAATATAGGAATCTACGGTTGAAAGATTAGGGTTACCACATCGAATTGAAGCAGATTTACTAGTTAACTTTTCATTTATTTCTAAGATTTTTATTTTCGTATTTCTAATGGAGAAATTCCTGATCAACGCTACATCCTTCCCCAACTCTTCGCAAACCTTATAATAGAATTCAAAGAGATTTAGTTCCATTGTAAAACCTAAAATCGTTCCGTTTTTTATCTCGTTGAAGACTCGTTTTATCTCTCGATTACCACCAAAATATAACTCAAATATACCCGTATCTACAAATATACGCTTCATTTTTACTAAATTCTATTGTTTATTTTCATTAATAGAACTAATAACCTTTTCTCTTTCTTTCCTTCTATCTTCATGAATCCCTTGAACGATTGAGTGGCTTGTTTCCTTTGAATCCACTCCAAAAAGATCCTCTATATTTATCAAAGGGATATATAAGAGGCCTAAGTCATGCTCTCGCACAATAAATTCGGAGCCATCCTTTATATTGAGCTTTTTTCTTAATTTTGCGGGGATCGTGACCATTCCTCGACTTGTCACGGTTACTTTATTTCTCATTTATCTTCATGTAATTTAATGAAATACATGTATTTAAATTTTTTTCAATGCAAAATTAGATGTTATTCTAACTCTAACTATAAACTTGGACAAAGTGTCCCAACCCGTCGTTAGAGGAAACGGGTCTATTGTTCAAGATATATCACGATGATGGGAGTGAGTGCGCGTGCCCTTGAAGTACAAGGGAGCTTACGCGCGCCAGATTTGAGTGTCGAATATTTTAGCTCCAACCTCTCATCTTTCAATTTAAATCTATGCTCAAGAATGACCTAAATAATAGGGGAAAGAGTTTAAATCGCTATTAGAATGAAATATTGCCGCAATTTTTATTTAATCCGCCCTTTTAATCGGAAATGGTAGTTGGGATTGTTAATATTATCTTGTATTATATAGTACTATTGATATTAATTAATATCAATAGATATCAATAGATATAAATCCTATGCATACTATTATTTTATATGAAAAAGAAATTCTTTTTTGATGCATGTTCGCTGATTTATTTAACAAAAATAAATATGAAAGAAAAGTTGCCCCTATTAGGAATAACTATGATCGGCCCGATTGTTGAGAAGGAATTAACTTCTGAGCCCAATAAGTTTAATGATGCAAAAAAATTAAAATCTAACATAAAAAAAGGTATTATAAAACAAATAAAACCGAAAGAAGAAATACACTCATCTTTTCCTAATAATTTGGGTGATGGAGAAAAGGAGTGCATAAATTTATCGATTTTAAAGGGCGGGTTTTTTATAACAGATGATCATAAAGCTTTAAATTATGCTATAATACAAGGTTTAAAACCAAAAACATCAGAATATATTTTATTAGATTTTTTTAGATAACGGAATAATAAATTATGAAGAATTTAAGAGAGTTTTTAAAATGCTAGCCGATATTAAGTTATTAAATACCAAGATGATTAATTTTATCAAAAATAAGGCTAAGAAAATTATAAAAAGCAAAAAATTCGCAGAGGATAAAAAGAATGACTAAACAAATGAATATTAGGTTGGATGAGGATCTTTTGGAAGAGTATGAAGAATTGGCTAGACAGAAGAACTTAGACCGATCTTCTTTGGTTAGAAAGGTATTAATCGAAGGTATTCAGAGAGAGCGATTACAGTTCGCGATTCAAAAGTATATCTTGAAAGAAATTTCAATTGAGCGCGCCACCGAAATTGCTAAGATATCAATCCATGAACTTTTAATGAAACTTTCTGAATTGAACATCCCTTCGAACCTTACCTTAGCAGATCTTAAAAAAATAGAATAATTGTATAAATTTGAATTAGTGAGAATTATAATATCTAATATCTAATATCTAATATCTAATATCTAATATCTAATATCTAATATTTAATATCTGAATCATTAATAAATTTCTGTCGATAAATTCCACTATAAGATCTTTTAAACCAATTTAAGAGCCAACCTTTTGCTATTACTTCACCTTTTATCTTTGAACTTTATTACAGAATATATAATAAATTGAAATTTTTAAAGAAAAAGATATCTAAACGAGAGCATATTAAGATTAAAAACGAATTAAATGATTTCATCTATCAGTTGGAAGTCTTTTCGCTTGACCAAGAAATTTAAGATGACATAACTTTCCAAAAGATGGCGGGAGACTCATTAACTGATTATGTTTCAATTCAAGCAATTTTAGGTTAATTAGATTCCCAAAATTCTCAGGCAATTTTTCTTCCAAATTAACATAAACGTTTTACAATATCATCAAAATGACTATCAAATGAGACTAAGTATTTAGCTTCATATTTCTTATACAAATAAATTAAACTGGCATCGGTATAACTTAATTGCTTTTTTTTGGTGCAATATCGTTTCAAAATTCGATATATCTTTTGAGATTCATTTAATTCAATATCTATAAGGTCAAAAAAGCGTTCATTCCCCCAAAACATTTCAAAATACTTTTTTACATGCTCAATGTTTCCATGGTATCTAGAAACCGCAAGAGTTATTGTTTCATTTAATACAAGAAAGGGAGTAATTGTAATTTCTTTATATTTAGTTAATAACAAGGCCAATATTTCGTTTGCTCTTGAAAAATGTTTATCTTTTATCGCTTTTAAGGCAAATAGGAAACCGGTATCAAGAATTATCATTATTCCTTTTTCTCCTTATAAATTATATATTAATTCATCATCAGTTTTGTCAGGATATGCTAAAGGAGCGTCAATTGTATTGTTTCTTATTTTATTAATAATTTCCTTCGTTAATTTTGGGGGTTCAATCTCTTCAGAAATAAATGTGTCGATTCTTTTATAGACAAATTCTATACTTTTATCCAAGATTTCTTGCTGAGTTAGTTTTTTTCCTAGTTTCAAGGTAATTTTAGCCTGTAATTTCTCCAAAAGTTTTTTTTCATTCATTTTAACGCTTGCCATACATTAAATAGAAAATTCCACTTATTATACTTTTCTATTGAGTGGAAATTGATCTTATTTTTTTACTTAAAATCACCTCCGCTTCTTTCATTAATCTTTAATTATGAGATTGGGGAACATAAACTACTATATAATCTGCTAATTTCCCATTTCACTTCTTTTATTATTATAAAGGGGAGGGGAAAGGAAGGAGTAATATATGATTTTTATAATTTTAATTATCGGAAAAGGAAGCTGTGAATTGAATTAAACCAAGGAACAGCTGTGGCTCTGAGCGTCAGAAAATAATTGTATAGGTTAAAATATTCTCATTTTTGAAATAGATTTCTAACCTCCTTTATTAATTTCTTATAATAATCTTTCTCAATCCATAACCCATTCTCAATCATATTATCAAATATTTCCATAAAATTATCGAATGAAGTTATGAACTCTTTAGAAACAACATCAATAGGAACTTCAGTAGTCCATTTTGTTTTAATACCTAAATTCCTTGCCACATCTCGAGCTTTTCTATCATTTATTAACAACAAATCTGCATTTAGATCATTACTCAGTGCTATTGCATAGGATTCGCCTAAACCGAGTTCTTGAGAAATTTTTAAGGGTAATTCAATTGATTTTAATTCTTCCGGATTTTTCACAATTATGCACCCTGCTGCCTTGGCTTCTAATTACATAGTAATATCTTCAAGTAGATCATTCTCATTTTGGTTTAATGGAAATATCAGTTCTTCCCAAACTTCGATTGGTAAGTAGATAGTTTGATAGAGATCTCTTAGAAGTTAAAATTTATGGGCTTTCCCAAAGAAGATGATTAGATTTAGAAAATTATTTAA
>CAZDJH010000077.1:0-12383 GCA_964505645.1 uncultured archaeon
TTTAGTTCCCTTTGGTATTTGCATTAATTCTTTAATAACTCGTTCTGGTGATTTTGTTCTATATGTTCTTTTATAAAATTGATGAACACAACAGAAATCACAGTCAAACGGACATCCTCTTGATGTTTCGCACACCCAAGAAGGAATCCATAAATAATGATAAGGTTTATTATTTACAAGTTTATTATTAGGAAAGGGTAAATCGTCTAGGTTTTTGAGAAATGGGCGATCAGGGTTATGATAGACCTTTCCGTTTTCTCTATATGATAGACCTAAAATCTTCTTTTTTGGCGTTCCATCCAATAGTTCTTTAAAAGTAATTTCGCCCTCTCCTCTTATAATCATATCAATACATTCAAATCTATCTATAATACCCGGGTCTAAAGTCGGATGGAAACCTCCTAGTAGAGTTTTGACCCCTCTTGTTTTTGCTAATTTACAGAGGTTTAATACTATTCTAAAAGTAGGAGACATAGACGTTATCCCGATTAAATCGTAATTACCCATTTTATCTACGATTTTTTTAATCCCGTAAGATTTATCAACATTTAAATCAAGAATTTCAAGGTTATGATCATTTGTTGTGCCCGCCAAACTTAAAATATTTAAAGGTGGGCTACACATTACCGATCCCATACCCTTTCCATATGGAAAAGGCGGACATATTAATAAAATATTCATTTATATCATCATATCAATTCATTAATTTCGAATAATTATTAGACATAATTGCTGATGAGTTAAATTTCTTGCCCAATTAAAATTGTTTGAGAAATATAGACAAGTTATATTTTCTTTTTTTCTCTTAAATATTACCTTAACTATTTATGTGTGTCAAGGGTTTGATTTGCTAAGGCATCGCATTTTCGGATGTATTGATTGGTCCGGTTCACGTGTGTGAATGAGATACTTTTAAAGTTCTTTTTTAGAGTCTTTATTTTTATAAAATAGGGGGAGAGGTTTTTACTTTTCACCTTATAGACACCATTCAACTGACGTACAATCAATTGGCTATCAGAAAAAAGGCTTATAGTATTATCGGTAAATTTTCGGGCATCAAGTAATGCATTAAGGATCGCTTGATACTCCGCAGAGTTATTGGTCTCCTTTCCAAGATAAAGTGAGTTCGAATAAATAATATCCCCTTTATGTAAAAATATATAAGCCGCCGCAGCGGGTCCTGGATTACCCCGGGATGCCCCATCCGTATAAATTCTAAATGAATTCGTCATTTAAGTTTCAATAATTCCTATTATATTATTAGGGATTTTTTGACTTATAGAATTTCATAAGCTTTTTTAGGTCGATGGGACCGTTAATATTTAAAAAAGTAAGAAGGTTTTTATCATATTGTTTGATTTTCTTTTCCACAAGCACATAATTAATCGCCCAATCGTCCTTAAAGATATGTTCAAGTCTGTAAATCTCCTCTTTCAATAATTCTTGCGCTACTTTATACCCTTTCTCTACGGGATAAATTGCAAACAATGGTTCGATAAACCCATTGTCCCACTTTGGAATACAACAATCATAGCCCTCGCATTCATCGATCAAAAGTTCGACAATTTGGTGTCGAATTAACGGCATATCGCAAGAAAGGATAAACACTCTCTGGTACTTTAATTCCTTTAATTCTTTAAAAGTGGAATAAAAACCAATCATGGGGGTTCTCAGATCATCATCCTCAATGAATTCCCTATCGTCAATAATGAAACCCATCAATTTAGAAATGTCAACTTTATCGGCATACTTTTGCACTTGATCACGCGACTTAGCTACAATAAACACATCTTTATTAAACTGGGAAATGAGCTCTAGTTGGTATGAAATTAAAGGTTTCCCCTTAAATTCATAGATTCCTTTGTCGCTGCCAAAGCGCGAACTTTTTCCCCCTACTAAAACGGCAAATGCTAATGTTTTATTTTTTTCCGCTATTCTAGACACTTTTTTAGCTATTAGTATTTAATATAATCCTTAATTCGATTTATTATTTTCCTTTAGTAATTTCTTAAATACCTTTTCTTTGGATTATTCCTCACCAGTCCAACAATACGTACAGAGCTTTTCTTTGGGTAATCCAATTGCCTTAATTAAATCCTCCAATTTTTGATATTTCAATGTGTCCAAGCCTAACTCTTTTCGAATGTAATCTACCATTGCCGCATATTCTTCGGTAGTTGGGTCGGCATACTTGGAGAGGTCTTCGATTTCCTCCTCGTTAATTTGTTTTATTGCCCTCCTTGATGCCAATTCCATCTCAGTACGTGATTGTGAAAAGTTTAGAAACTTACAGTTATATAAAAGGGGGGGACATGCGGGTCTCATATGGATCCCCTTAGCTCCGGCATTTTGCAACCGTTCGATGGTTTTTATAAGTTGAGTCCCCCGCACAATCGAATCTTCGCATAAAAGTAGATGCTTATCCTTAATGAGTTCCTTGATTGGGATGAGTTTCATTTTTGCAATATGCTCCCTCGTTGACTGCTTCATGGGCATAAAACTTCGGGCCCATGTTGGTGTATATTTAACGAAAGGGCGTGCGAAAGGGGCATTTACCTCATGAGAATATCCTAATCCGTGGGCAATCCCGGAATCCGGTATGCCCGCAACAAGATCTATGTTTATTCCATCATTTTTCGCGAGGAAAGAGCCGCAACGGTATCTTACATCTTCCACATTTATATTTTCATAGCATGAGGCGGGATAGCCATAATAAACCCATAAAAAGGCACAGATTTGCATTTTCTTCCTGGCGGGAAGGATTTCTTCAATTCCGTTATTATCAACAAATACTACCTCACCAGGCCCTAGAAACTTTTTGATATCGTATCCGAGGGGTGGGAATGCACAAGTTTCCATCGTTATCGCATATGCTCCAAACTTTTCTCCAATAATTAAAGGAGTCCTTCCTAGTTTATCTCTGGCAGCATAAATTCCCTCGTCAGTCAAAATTAACATAGTGCATGAACCTTTAATCTTATATTGTGCTAATTTAATGCCGTCCTTAAAGTCCTTACCTTGACTAATTAACTTAGCGACCATTTCGGTGGGATTGATTTCTCCACCGTGCATTTCAGAAAAATGACCGCCTCGTTCTAATGCTTCCTTGGCTAGATCGTCCAAATTATTTATCTTGCCCACTGTTACGATACCAAATACTCCCAAATGTGAATTAATTAATAGAGGCTGGTCATCATAATCACTAATTACTCCGATGCCTTTATTACCATGCATTTGCTTAATTTCACTTTCAAACTTTGATCTGAACTGTGCCGTAGTGATATCCTTGATGAATCGTTGAGTACCCTTTGAATTTCTTACAGCCAAACCGCCTCTCCTGGTTCCCAAATGCGAATGGTAATCCGTTCCATAGAAAAGATCAGTTACACAATCCCGATTTGATATTATTCCGAAGACTCCTCCCAAATTCAATCACATATTCCACTTATGTAATTATTTTTGATAATTAATTTGTTAAAGTTAAAGAAATCAATTTCACATAAAAAAAAGTTTAAATCATTAAAAAATCCAATTATTAATATAAAAAGCAAAAAATCCTTCTACAATTATGTTAGTTTATAGTTGGTATGAAGATGAAATTTTATTGACATTTACCTTAAAAATTAAGATTTGAATATAGAAAAATGCCCAGAAGAAAATAATGTCCGTCTTGGGCTAATATAAACAACTAATTTTATTTTTTTTTATAGAGGAAGTTAAATAATTAGAGTCTTACTGAAAAACAATAATAAATATTTAATAAAAATAAAAATAACAAGAATGGAGAATTTATATGCAAGTAGAAAAAAATACTAAAATTGTAAAAAAGAAGAGCTACGATCATTCTCAAGGGAAATATAATCTTTTAGAAGAACTCTTTAAAAAAATGTTAGTTGAGGGAAATTTAGCATCGATATTTTTAATGGATAGTGAAGGATTAATGATCTCTGAATATTCAACTTATGATTTTAATAAAAAAGCCTTATCAGCAGTATTTTCTTTGGTGCAAAATTCAATTATGCGAGCCTTAGATGCAATTGGGGCCAATAATTTAGACTATGTTAAAATATCGGTGGAATCTGGAGTTTTTTTAATAAAAGATTTTGAAATCAAAAATTATAACAAGTCTTTTATACTTGTTTTTTTTTATCATTCAGATAAAAATGGAACGGGGTACAAACCTGAAGTTTCTCGGTTAAAAAGTATAACGTCTCAGGTCACTAATTTCTTTAAAAATATGGTCAAAATTTTAATAAAAAAAGACGAGGCTTATAACTCAAAAAATACAAGATTTCTTAATTCTAATACTGAAATCAATCGAATAGATTTGTTAAGGCTCGTATCAGATGTAATAGAAAACATATTTGCATAAAATGGAAAAATTATTTAGAAAGAATATTAAAGAAAGGATTAAAGATGTCAAAATTAATTAAGTTTTTTGGAATTATGAAACAGACTGGAATCTCGCTATTAGAACTTAAATTCGACGATAGGTATGACGAAAACCTAATGGGGGGTTTCCTATCGGCGGTTTTTGGGTTTGGTGATGAATCCTGTAGCGAAGATATGTCTAAAGTTTCCCTTGAGGGGGATAATATGAGGATCAGCTCTATAAACCACCATTACAATAAAGATATATCCCTTATGGCAGTTGGGGTGCTTTCAAAAGCCATAAGAGAGCGCGAATTTAAAGAGTTTGCCGAGAAAGTACTAAATAAGTTTTGCGAGAAATATGAAAAGGAATTAACTCACTTTCGGGGGGAAACAAGTCTATTTGATCCGTTCAAGGATTATTTAAAAGAAGAAATTGAAAAAAATTACTCTAATGGTACCATTGAATTTGAAGACAAATTGGATGATATATTCAAGAAATTCTCAGAAGGCGATATGAGCGGCTTAGATGAATTGGATGATACATTTAAAAAGTTTATTGATGATGGTTAATCCTTTATTGAAATACCAATAGAAAATAAAAATAATTACTTCTTTTCTTAATTAATGATAAAAAATGGGAAAACAGACCTTAAGATCTCAACCGCATCATCATAAGCATGTATATTTTCTTCGTTTCGCTTTATTTCTTCAGCGAATTTCACTTCAAATTCATTAATATATCTCTGAAGTCCTTTAACCAAGAAGTATGTAACTTTATCTGTAATAATAACTGCTGAGATATATTCACCTGATCTTATCAAGATGTTAATTCCTTGGCTTGTAATCCTCTCAATTGGAATCTCCTCTTCAATTATTTCTTTAAAAACGTTATTAATTGCTGTTATCATTCCCGAAAGGAGAAATTCCTTAACATCTATTTGTTTTCGGGTTCTTAAATGGATAGTATGGATTGGCGTTCCTCCACTTCTTAATACCAACAAGATGAAATTATCGTTGGGTAATCGGTAAATGTAGTCAATATTGATTAAATAGACGATAACAAATAAAGTTATCCCTATGAACGGAAACACGCTTGAAATATTAAATATGGCATCAAAAAAGGGGGGAAGATCAAAAGGGATCCCAAATACGTCGTCGAGGATAAACTCCAAATCACCAAGAAACGAGATAAAAAAGCCAACTCCAACGGATATTAATGCTAATGATAATAAAATAGGTTTAATTTCTTTTGTATATTTATATGTTTTAATATAAATTGGGATACCCAAACCTACATAAGTAAAGAGAGCGGGACTCCAATATCCTATGTCGGCAAGCACCCACCCGATATTGGTATTCATAGAATGGATTTTATAATAAAATACCAACCATAATCCGATCGTTTGGGTTACTAAGAGAATAACCATTATAGAAAGACGGATCGAGTTTATTTTCCTTGAGATTAGCCTTTCAAAAAAAATATAAAAACAAAAAAAGTGAAACCCCCAACAATTCATTTGGGCCGATTCAAAGAAAGCACTGAGCAATGGAATGTCGGAAAAGAAGGTTTTGTTTAACATTCCTGATACTCCTGCTAAAAGTCCAAAAATAATACTCATAAAAAATGCCCACGCGTATCGTTTTCGTATAAGTATTTGAATTAGTAAAAGCAAGGTTAAAATTCCAAACGCAATTGTAATAAATAGGAATGTTAGTTCATCGAATGATAAGCCCATTTTAATTCATTTATGTAAAATTTTACTTTTTTTGTGAATTAACATAAAATTTGAATATTGATATCCCGACTTCTTATCTTATCAATTGGAATATCTTATTCAATCATTTCCTCAAAAGCCTTATTAATAGCAATTATCATCCCTGAAAGCAAATGATATTTAATTCTCAACTTTTTTCTCGTTTCTAAATGAACCATATGGAGGGTGTTCCGCCCCTAATTAAAACTAACAATAGAAACCCAAAAATCTCCACCAAGACGCATATCCCTTTAGATGTTAAAATAGAATTATTTATATACTATTCAACTTTCCCGTCCTTATGAAATACTTTATTAATTCTAGAAAAAAGAAAATAAAAAGTAAAAGAGCTAAACAGATTGCCTTGCCGGATGCTTTAATGTTAATTGACCAGTTTCCTTACCTTCAAGAATTTAAAAATGGCTTTATTGGATTTGTCAATGATAAAAATGAAACAATTCAATTCATAAGAGATGAATATAACAGCTGGATTTTAGATTTCCCTTTTCTTGTGGATGCTAAATATCAATATAGTTATCAAGATAATGAATTAACCACAAAAAGTGTGAAATTAATCGTAGAAGCTTTTTTCGAAGGAAAAGACTGGAAAAAAAACTGTGATTTAAAAAGGATTTAAAAAAGTAAGATATAGATAATTCTATAATTTCATCTTAATTCCGTGCTGTATGCAATATTCTTTTACCTCCTTAATGGATAATTCTCGAAAGTGGAAGATTGATGCTGCTAACGCTGCCGCCGCTTTACCTTTCGTGAATGCCTCCAGAATATGCTCCTTGGTTCCGGCGCCTCCCGAGGCGATGACGGGCAGATTGGTGCCTTCTGCGATGCCTCGTGTCATGATGAGGTCGTAGCCTTCCTTCGTTCCATCGAAGGTCTTTGAAGTTGGGAGGATGGACCCTACTCCCAAATTTTTTACCTGTTCAGCCCATTTAATCGCATCCCTTCCCGTTGATTTCGTCCCGCCGTGAGTTAACACATCAAACCAGCAATATTTATCATCCACTTCAAATAAAACCTTCTCTTTTGCCTCATCCTTAGAATCTATATATATACGCTTGCCGTCAATTGCGGAAACAATTCGTTCAGAACCGAATTCTTCAGAAATCTGTTTTAAAAATAGAGGGTTCTTTACCCCCGCGCTATTTACGGAGACTTTATCTGCCCCGGCATCTAAAATCGCCTCAACATCATCAACTGTTTTTATCCCCCCACCCACGGTAAACGGGATTGAAATTCCTTCAGCTACTTTTTCAACCAAATCTACGACTGTTTTTCTCTTTTCTACCGTTGCGGTGATATCTAAAAATACAAGTTCGTCAGCTCCCTCATTTTGGTAATACCTTGCAAAATCTACAGGATCTCCGGCATCGCGCAGGTCAACGAATTGAATCCCTTTTACAACGCGTCCATCCTTTACATCGAGACAAGGAATGATTTTCTTATAATTTGTCATATCTATTCCTTTAATTGTATATTGAGTATATATGATAATACTTTGAAAATTTTTAAAATCTTTTAATTTTAATAATTAATGATTGAATTAATTGGATTATAGAGTATGGTTAATAAGAGATTTTTTAATCTTGGTTTTTAATTTTTTAATAGTTATTAAAATAGAAAAAATAAATATTAAATTGAAAATATTCATAATTGAAAATGTCGCAATGGGAAAATTCGGAAGCATTCAAAAAGCTTTTAGAGAAGTATGGAAATAAGAAGGTATCACTTGAAAACGCGATTAAGGACTTTATTTCTCCAGGAGATCGGGTCTTCATCGGTTCGGGTTGTGCTGAGCCTTTAGAATTAACACGAAAATTAACAGAACTGGGGGCTGATTTACCTGATGTACAAATGATTCACTTCTTAAATCTCAGTGATTTAGATTATTATAAAACGGTTGGGACGGTAAAAGATTTATTTCGACATAATGTATTTTTTATTGGGAAGAATTTAAGAGAGGCTATAGCGAATGGACAAGCAGATTACACTCCAATGTTGTTATCAGAAATTCCCGGCTTGTTTAAATCTGGAAGAATTCATATAGATACTGCCTTAATTCAAGTGAGCCCCCCTGATCAATATGGGTTTTGCAGTTATGGAGTTGATGTTGATATAGTAAAACCTATTGCAGAAGAGGCGGAATATGTAGTTGCTGAAATAAATCCGCGTATGCCCCGAACATTGGGTGACTCCTTTATTCATATAGACGATATCGATGCTTTTGTTCCCGCCGATCATGATATTATTGAGTTTTCTTATGAACCTCCCGACGAGGTTGCAAAAAAGATCGGAGAATATGTCGCATCGCTCATAGAAGATGAATCTACCATTCAAATGGGGATCGGACAGATACCGAATGCGGTCACAGCAAGATTAAAGGATAAAAAGGACTTAGGGGTTCATACAGAAGTATTTTCGGATGGAATTGTGGATTTAGTGAATGAAGGAGTTGTTACTTGTAAAAAAAAAACACTTCATAAGGGTAAGATTATCTGCTCCTTTGTAATGGGGTCAAGAAAGCTATATAATTTTGTTGATGATAATCCAATGGTGGAGTTTCATCCCGTAGATTATGTGAATGACATTGCAATTGTAAGTCAAAATCGAAAGCAAGTGGCCATTAACGCAGCACTCTCGGTTGATATCACGGGACAGATTAACTCTGATTCTATAGGACATCGCTTTTATAGCGGAATTGGAGGTCAAGTAGATTTCGTGAGGGGAGCTGGAAGAGCAGAGGAGGGAAAACCCATTATGGTTCTCCCATCTACTGCAAAATTAAAAAATGGTGATGTGGTATCTCGGATTGTATCAGTCTTGCAACCAGGATCGGGAGTCGTTATTACTCGGGGCGATGTCCATTATGTCGTGACAGAGTGGGGTATTGCGGATTTGCACGGAAAAAGTGTGCGTGAACGGGCCTTGGAGCTTATTAATATTGCACACCCGGATTTCCGTGAGGAGCTCTTAGAAAAGGCAAAGGAGTGGAATTATGTTTATCCCGACCAGAAATTACCCAAATCGATCGATGGACGTATTAGTATTTACCCCGATCAATATGAAACTACACTAGAATTGGATAATGGGAAGAAAATCCTTATTAGACCAGTCAAACCAACAGATGAACGAATGCTCCAGGAACTACATTATTCTCTTGACAAACAAGATAGATATTATCGATTTTTCCAACCCGTAAAAGAATTTCGTCATAAAAAAATGCAGCCTATGGTGACTATTGATTACAAGAGGGATTTTATCTTGGTTGCCGTCCATAAGGAACAAAATCAGAAAAAGATTATTGCCCAAGGGGGTTACTTTAGAACTAATAAGCCTTCAATGGGGGAGTTGGCCTTCTTAGTTAATGAAGATTGGAGGGGTTTGGGAATCACTAAATTCCTTCTGAATTATTTGGTTCAGATTGGACGCGAATTGGGCATAAAGACATTTGCGGGAACGATTTTATTAGACAACAAAGCAATGCTTCATATTATCGATACCGCCCTATATCCCTTAACTGTAAAGCGCGTAGAATCAAACGTCACAGAATTCCAGATGGATATAACTAAAAAGAAGTGATGATAGATAAGTTTGAAAGGAATCAATTCATAAACTTTACTTTTTTAATATTTTCTATAATTCCTTCTGTATTCTTTTCATTTAGAATTTTCTTTAGTTCTATAATCTTTATCTTTAGTGATAAATTCCCTTAATCAATGGTTAAGGAAAATAAACAAAAAACTATGGACCTTAAATCGCTATTTTATCCGGAGCAAATCGCATTTATCGGCGCTTCTCCGAATTCCAGCTTAGGTTCAATGCTCTACCTTAAGGATTTTAAGGATTCCAGGTGGTCAGATACTTTTTATCCAGTGAATCCAAAACACGATGAGATTTTAGGGTGGAAATGCTATCCTACCGTATTGGATATCCCAAACGAAATCGACACCGCCTATATCTCGGTAAAAACTAAAATAGTCCCTCAAGTGTTAAAGGAGTGCGTTGAAAAAGGTGTCAGGTGGGTAATAATTTTTGCTTCTGGGTTTTCAGAAACGGGAGATCGGAGCAAAGCGAAAACGGAAGAACGATTATCTGAGATTATCGAGGGGAGCCCTACGAGGATTATTGGTCCTAATTGCTTGGGTCCCTATAATGGTATAATCGGAATGTCATTTTCTTTTGCAGCGCGTCCCAAGGTGGGAACCACTTCATTTATGTCCCAATCTGGAGGCCATTTAAGCCAATTATTGGATATAGGAGTAAAGCGCGATCTGCGATTTCGGTACGGTATCTCGTTTGGAAATCAAGTAGACCTAAATTGCGTCCACTTTTTACGCTTTTTTCGCAAAGATCCCAAAACAAGATTGATTGCGGCCTATTTAGAATCGTTTGGGTCGGCAAATGGCTATGAATTCTTTCGCGAACTTCAAAAAACTACCAAAATTAAACCCGTAATCATATGGAAGGGAGGCTACACAAAAGACGGCTCTCGTGCGGCCTTTTCCCATACAGGAGCAATGGCATCGGACTTTAGAATGTGGAAAACAATGATAAAGCAAACGGGAGCGGTTGGACCCATTGAGGATAATGAAGAATTTTGGAACACGATAAAAACATTTGAACTCTTGTTTCCAAATAAACTTCCAAGGGGACGAAATGTAGGAATCATAACACCAGGAGGAGGATCCTCCGTTAATATGACGGATTTATTAGCCTCTCATAATTTAAATGTACCAGTCCTAACACAAGAATCCCAAGATAAACTTAGGAAAATTTTACCGAAAGAAAATGTGAATATTGCTAATCCCCTTGATTTGGGTGCTGCTGGTTTTATTGTCAATATATTCCATAAAGCAATAGAAATAACGGTTCAAGATCCCAATGTAGATATTATATTTGTTCCATTATGGACTCAACATATATTCAGATACGTGTTCAAGCGTATGACCAAAATCCAAAAAAGCACGTCAAAACCATTCGTCTTTTGCCTCCCGAGTTTAGCAGATTCTGCAGACTTGGTAAATAAATTCGATAGAGCAAAAAAAGTGCTTCATAGGGCAAGGTCGTTGTATTTTTTCTCCTTAAGAGAAGCGGCAAAAAGCATTTCACATTTATGTGTTTATGCGGAATATCTACATTCAAAAAAATAGATATTCAAAAGGAAATGGAAAAAGATTAACAAAATCCGCCTATCTGTCCCCATAAAAGGATTTTTATTTAAGGGCTTCTATCTTTGAAAAAAAGTCTTTCGGCGGAACTGCATTAAACAAGAACATATCAACTACAATTTGTCGATAATTCTCACTTTCATGGGCCAGCTTGAACATATTCGAGAGGTTTTTACCTTCATTCTCATAGAAAAATTCTACCATTGAATGTTTCATTTTAAAATTTCGGATTATCTTGCGGATATTTTCGTTCCGTTTATAGTTTTTTAAAACCTTTTTTGAGGTATTTCCTTTTTCTAAAGCTTTTACAGCAGTTTGAGCTGCTACATTTCCCGATACAATTCCGGGATGAATACCTTCCCCGCTTATAGGAGACACAAATCCTGCAGTATCTCCTATCAGCATTATATTATCGCCGTATAGGCTTTTTTCTCTCACACCTTGGGCAGGTAGTGGATATGAACCTGACCATAAGGTTTTAAAGTCTTTACTGGAAAGGAGATCTTTTATATATGGATCATTAAGAAAATCTTCATAAATAGCATTCAGGTTATGATTGCGGTTAGCCTCTTCAAAAGTCCCGCATCCAATGTTAAACTTGTTATTTCCGAGTGGAAAGATCCACCCATACCCCTTATAAGGCCTAAAAAACACGTGGATGCAGTCATTTTCCAACGCTATATTACCTTCGATAATTGCGGCTTTTGCCAGACCGAGCTCATCGATTTTCCATTTTTCGCGCAAACCCGACTTTACCGCAAGTTTGGAGCTCATTCCATCGGCAACAATAATGATTTTGCCAAAAAATTCGACTTTCCCTTCGGGGGATTTTGTTTTGATCCCGATTGGTCGTTTTTCCTTCCAAATAAGGTCATAGGAGAGGTGATTATCAAATAAATGGGCCCCCGCATCAACCGCCACATTTCTAATGGCGGTGTCCAATTCCAAGCGGTCCATATTAATGGAATAATGCCGCTCGGCCCCCCACCTATATTGCAGCTTATTATAATCACCCGAATACATCGCTATGCTTTCGATTTTGTGGGGACTTTCCTTTCTTAACTGCGGG
>CAZDJH010000078.1:0-10925 GCA_964505645.1 uncultured archaeon
GCGAAATTCATCCCCTACATAAATGTAGGGGACTTCTTTCGCAGTCAGTTAAAAGGTTTTTATTTGAGTAAGATTTATTGTAATATGGGATGAAAACAAGACAAAGGCATTTTATACGGAAAGATGAGATAATGGAAATAAAGGAGAAGCTCCGCTCACAATATAGTGAAACATTTATTACGTCCGTATTTCCCGAAAAATGCAAGGTCGAAATTATCCTCACCGAAGACGAAGACGAGTTATATGCCGTAAATGAGGATCTAGCATTATGGAGGTCGGGCGAGGACTATATTCCTGTACTCACCCTGTTATTGAATAATCGTGTCGGGTTACAAACCGTAGTGGTGGATATGGGAGCGGTCAAATTTGTTACAAACGGGGCGGACATCATGCGACCCGGTATAACAAACATAGAGAGTTCTATTCGTAAGGATGATATTGTAAGGATAGCCGATGTAAAAAACAATAGGACCTTAGCGGTGGGGAAAGCAATGTTCGATGCGGAGGAAATGGAAAAAATGGAGAAAGGAAAGGTCATTAAAAATATCCACACTATTCAAGACTCCGTATGGGAATTCGCAAAGTCCTTCTAATATAATAATATAAGCAGCCATATAATTTTAAAATCCAGAATATTGAATCGATACTTATCAAATAGGTCGATCTCTGATAAAAAAGTTTATATAACATAAAAATAAATTTAATATTATAAACGTCTTTCGAGGGAATGAAAAGTGGAGCAAATAATAATTAACACCTTTATAATCTGTATTTTTTCACTGGTCTTTGTTAGCATCAATATTGTAGTGGGAATTAACATCATTTCAAAATATTTTAATTATAAAGCCACGATATTCGTGTATATCGGCGCAGCATGGTTGGGAATGGCATTTCCGTGGATGCCCGAGACATTAAAGTTCTTCTTTCTCATATTTCAACCCAAAATAGACGCATTTACGCTCGTGATCCTCTATCTCGTGGTAAATATTATGGCTGCCCCTTTATTTCTAATCTTATGGGTGTCAAGTATGAATAGATTAACCGCAATGAAAGATATCTATAAAAAGGGAATTCAGATAGCGACTATTGCGATCGTTGTCTTGTTTGAAATCATGATTTTACTTTTAGCTATTGTCGATCCAACTTTACTATTAAATCAGAGTAAAGGCGCTGATGCAGGGATTGCAGGTATTTCTGAGGTGCGTTATACGGTATTTTGGAGGTTTGTCCCCGTATCCGTGTTCCAAATTTTCTTATTAGTTATTGTTTTACTAACGGGGCTTTATTTTGCAAAGGAATCATTGGAATCGAACGACAAGGACGTGAAATTGAAGGGAAAGTTCCTCTTGATAGCCTTTATCTTGTTTACGATTGGCGGAGTGTTGGACGCATTGTTTGATGTTGAGATTCCCTTCGGAACGGCAATGAAAATCGTTGCGCGAATCATCCTAATGAGTAGTTCAATTAGTTTCTTCATGGGATACATTTTACCTGAACAAATTAAGCAAATATTCAGGAAATAACACCCATAATGTAATTATAAATGAATGGGAAAAAGGGGTAGAAAAAATCAAATAAGCGTTCTCAATTTATTCATTAAAATCTCTTGATTTCCGTTTTCTAAGTAGATAAATTTTTTTAAAAATAAAAAAAATAAAGGGAGGGGCTGATCTCGATACTGAATTCTTTATTTTTTACAAAAGTCGCTCCTTAATTCTTTCAGGAAGGATAAACCCGAGGAAGAATTCAACTGAACAACTCATAAGGAGCACCCGCGCGATTATTTTTAAGAGCAGTCCGTGGGAGGTATCGATAGTAAATAGCGCATCCAAGGTGGCCGCAATCGCCAGAGAAATGAATGCAATAAATAAGAATTTTCCTTTCAGATTTACTTCTGGGTTATTTGATTGGAGGGACTCCCACGCAAAAATTAATGCGGTGATGAGCGCAGGTATCAAAAAGAGAATCTGAAAAACCGTAATAATGTCGCCCCAATACACGGAATAGAGGGTTATATTCACTCCTTTTGCATCTAACAGAAGATTATAATCAGCAACAAGGCATACAAAAATAATAATTTCAAAAATGAATACTAAAATTAACGTAAGCCCAAGAATCGCCTTTTTAACTATATCTTTTATTGAGGTGATCAACTGGTTTAATCCGTATATCAATAAAGTCAAGAATAGAGGCATTGAAATTATGTTAATGCTAAAATAGAGCATAATAAGAAAGATTGCCTCCACATTTGGTTGAAATATTAAAAAGAAAAATTTAAACACCTCAGGTAGCCACGGAAAACTTGTCCCTATCCACGCAAACCCGATAATGAGAAAGATGGAAGAATCATATACAAAGTATTTTCTTGTTATACTGGCCCCAATAATGATAGTGATTAAAATAAACACTAAACTAAAGCTACTTATGATAAACAAGTTTAATTCTGACATTTATATCAACTCATCGTGTTTTATTAAAAACTGTGGTATTATGTAATAGTATGATAAAATCATTTAAAAGGTTAGCGCTTTATAGTTAAGGAATCTAATGATTAACATGACTGTTCAAATTTCCTTACTGAATTTTCTTTTTTTGAAAAACATTTATGAGATCTCGGAAAATGATTATAAAAAATATTTTTAAATTTAATCGCTTAAAAAAAAAATAGCGCGGATGGATCTAAGTGCAATTAAAGGTTAGTATCTTCTTTCCCTCTTTCCATCATTCCCTCTTTCCCTTTTTACCTAATTATTTGGCTTTTTGCTCGGAACAAAAAATAAAATTTAAAAAAAATAGTGAAAGATTAGAAATCCAAGGTTCGCAACGTCTTGCTGCGGTCCCGTCGATTGAGGATCTTCGTAAAGCTGTTTTGTTGTTGGGATAATTGATTTAAAAATAAGTCTAGCCTATCGAAGTTATCAAAAAAGTACTCCTCCCCATTCGCAAGAATTTTAACCCCATTAAGCGCCTTTTCAACGATCGCATAGATTCCTCCCATGAAGGAATCGTGTTTAATGAATATCTTTCTATCCTCGCTCTGTTTATTCCCCTTCTTAGCCCAAAATCCTTTTTTAAGTAAATATGTTCGGTACATACTCATTTTTTTTTTCACACACAATCTTTTATTCTAATATATAGAAATGTATCCCCCTAAGCTTACCAAGATATACTTGGTACACATATCGAGATACCATCTTCATAAGATCTATCTGAATAAGATCTATCTGAATAAGATCTGAGTAATATAAGTAAGAATTAATTTATAGAACGGAATATTACTCACATATCACGTATTTTCAAATCATTAATCTTACTTTTTCTATATACTTAGTAAGAAAATACTCGAGGTCATTTATAAAAGGTCGAGTAAAAAAAGTTGTATTAAGAAGATAATCTAGTTTAGGTAGGGAGAATGTGTTATTATTTCCACTGGAATTTTAAAAAATAATTTGAATTATTCTGAATGTTTCTTGAATATTTCTTCTCTCTGAGGTATTAGAGATGAAAAAGTCGTCTAAATTAGAATTACATTTTTCACTTTTAATAGAGCGTATGTTAAGTGAAAGCAGAATCAAGTGGGTCTTAGTAATAAGGTTCACATCATATTCGTAACCGTTGCTAAAAATCTGGACATTTGTTGACATTCACAAGTCTCCTCTTGAGGGACCGACAACGGACGGTCTCGACAATGGCATATAACCACATCGATATGCGTGCCCTCTTCCCGCTCCTACGCGAGGGCGATATTGCGGGCGGCGTTCAAGTCCGATTGCAACACGAATGCTCGCCCGGTTTTATGGTGCGTGGTGTTGCCGCAGGTGAAGAGCTTGCCGTCCACCCTCCCGCACTTGCCGCACTCGGAACACGTCTGGGAGGTATAGGCGGCATTGACCCGCTTGAAACGGATGTCCTGCAAAAAGGATTGGAGCTTTACGGCCCCTTGTATCTGCGAAAAAGACCAATGCGCCTGCCAGAAGGCTAAGAGTTTATCCTATAATCTACCAAACTTTCTTTTTTTAGGGCTTTCATTAACCTTAAATACCTAGAAATTAATCTTATAGGAAATATTGAATTACTTAGCTAAAGCAACTCGGACGGTTAAATAAATGAGCTCCCCATTTAAAAAAAAATATTACCTCGTCTTATTATCGAGCGTATTAGGTCCCTTATCCACCAATGCTTTAATCCCCCTCTTCCAACAATTGAAAAGTAATTTTTTGGTGGACTCCGTCGCCTTTATATCTTTTTCGTTTTTCGTGTATATGTTTCCTTTTGCAATTCTACAACTATTTGCGGGGACATTTTCCGATTTAACTGATAAAAAAAAGGTAGTGGTTGGAGGTTACTTTATCTTTTTAGTGGGGCTTTCTATGGCTTTATTATCTGTATTATTGAGAAGTTATATTCTGTTTTTGTTGGGGTTTTTTTTCCAAGGAATCGGATTTTCCTTTATGAATCCAACTATTTTGGCGATTCTAGCTATAATCACTCCAAAAGAAAAGGAAGGTTTAATTATGGGAATTTATAATTCTTCTGCAGGTATTGGTGTGAGTGGAGGGGCAATTTTAGCGGGAGTTTTAGCAAATATCAATTGGCGGCTTCTATTTTTTCTTAATCCGATCATTACCCTTATTTCATTGATACTCTTCATATTTGCCCTTAAAAATTGTGAGGCTTTAGTTTGTCGACCCTATGATATAAATTCAAGTGGAACAAGTGGTAAGAAGGGGGAAAGGAACTTATTTAAGGAATCTATACGTAAAGTGAAGGCAATTGGGACCCAGTTAGGAGATAATTTACGGAAGGAGATCTTATTACTTGGCTTTTTGGGATTTTTCTGTTTTTTTTCAGTAATAACATTAACAAACACGTTAAGTGAACAAGTCAGCTTGAATTTAACTAGCTTAAGTAAAGCAGAAGTCTCAGGCTATGTAAGCCTCATTTTAACTGGTAATGGTCTAGTTTCAGTAATATTATCCCCTTTTACAGGAAATATATTGAAAAAAATTTCACCCTTAATTATGATGGGGTTAGGCTTTATATTAATGATTGCAATAGTTTTTTTACCCGTGGGTAATTCCATATTATTATTTCTTTTAATCAGCTTAGTCATATATATAGGCTCTGCATTTATCTGGCCGGCATTGTTTAAGGCTTCGATGGAGATTAACCCAAAAGCCCGCGGAACGAACTCAGCCATTATTAATAGTTTACGCTTTTTGGGTTATTCGTTTGTGGGAATAATGTACCTTTTTATTGGTATTCCAATAATTTATTTTATGGTATTAACTTTTATCCTCATATCTTTAGGAATTGTTGTTGTTTTAATAAGAAGGCAGAAGTAACGGTTCTTTCTTTCGAGAATCTAAATTTCCTTGAAAAAAGTAATAAGATTGAGTACTAAAAAAAAATGTTATTCCCCAAATGTCTCAATGCGCTTTGCGAGAGAACTAGCAAAATCACTAATATATCCCTTTATCGAGGCCTTTTTCCCAAGTTTCTTATAGCTAAATCTCCATAATAATGTCCATAAAATTGTTGTTGGAAGAATAAAAAACCAAATAATTATCCCATTCAGCATTCTTGGGAACAAAATATAAAGTAAATAGTGGGTTAAAAAGATCGAAAATGAATAAAAGGAATAGAAGAAAAATAACCTATAACTCTTCTTAAATTTCACTTGCTTAATATCTTTCATCCATAATAAAAAGGCAAGTAGTAGGAATTCAATACCAAATATAAATATATGAGAAGATAAGGTAGTTTTAGAGTAAAAATCAGGAAAACTTAACCCAAACCCAAATAGTGTCAAGCCTATACCTCCCAAAATGAATGGTAAATAAACCTTATTCTTGACCATTCGAGTTTGTTTTTCAGAGTCATCAATCGAGAAAATATCGAAAAACAAATCTCCAATTACGGTTCCCATTAGTAAATATGGGAAATACGCTAAGATAACATTTTGAGAGGGTGTATTGTATAAAATGTAAAAAATTACTCCGAAAATGTGTCCTTGACCCTGAAAAGGTTCTAAAAACATAAAAATATATTCATTGGCGACCAACAGCGAAAATGCAATAATAACTCGAAGCACTCTCGAAACTTTCAAAAGTGGCCAAGCTAAAATCAAGGAAATTGATATTGTTTGAATTACAAACCATAACCAAATCCCTTGAATCCCTTGATCAACCATTCCAATTAGAATTGCAATAATATTCCATATGAACGAAATTAATAAAATAAAGAGAGCTCTAAACATATATTCATTTCTTATCGATTTTTTACTAAACGCCTCTGTTTTCTGGTATTTTTGTAGTCGACTCCGGTATGAAATAGCTGCGCTTATCCCTGACACAATCAAAAATCCCCCCCCACCTATCGGAGCCCCAAGATTCCATACTATCTCAAATATCCAATAATCGGAAGCAATAATCCACCAATCAACTTGATGTCCCATAGTCATATAAAGGATGCACATGCCTCGGAAAATATCAACAGATTTCAGACGTCTCATTCTAACTTTTATCAACCATGCTATTAAGTATATGATTAGAAAATCCTATAGAAATAATTAAGTTGGCATGAATAAAATATATTTCTAAATCTCTCTATTAACTTATAATTAAAAATCTTTCGAATCAATTGGTGTATTAATCATATATTTTCAGAATATTTTAGCATTTAGTAAAATATTTAGTAAAATACTAATTCGATGCTGATAATATTTATTTAAGAGATCTTGCTGGAAAAAAGATTCATAAGATGGGTTAGAATTGGAAATATCTTAAAAATAGTTTATTGTGTTTAAAGAAAAGTATAATATATTATTACCCCATATGAAGAAAAGATTAAGAAGTATCGATACTTTCAGAGGAATGTGCATAGTATGGATGATCTTTGGTCATTCAATCGGATGGTGGACACGTTTGGAATATTTCCATATAGTCCATCACGTGATAATTGGAATTTTTGATGGAATAGGGGCTGCGGGATTTTTATTTATTTCCGGAATGAGCGTTACTTTATCATATCGTAAGAAACTATATCAAGTACAGAGCACTCAGAACTATTCTTATAGCCACCATCGGTCAGAATACTTCCTTCGGGCACTTTTTCTTTTGATAATTGGGGTTATATACAACTTTGTTGTGGCGTTAGAATTTCAAAATATCATAATAATATGGCAATGGTTTATTTTACAAACACTTCCTATATCGTTGATGTTAATGTGGCCCATATTTAACTGTAGTAAAGTCCTTAAAATTGCTATAGTTGTTGCCTTTTTTGTTATAAATGAAATTTTATTCCATTTGTTGCTGCCATTTGCTTATAATTTCTTAAATCCGTTCGGAGTTGCCTTTTACTTTCTATATAATGGTCATCAAATGAGTGGCATCCTCGGCTTCTTTCCTTTTTTCATTATTGGAAGTATAACAGGAGATATAATCTATAAAAAATACGTTAATTTCCAACAAGAAGAAAAGATCAATACATCTGCGTCTAAGTTTATCATAAACTTTACTCTTCCAGCTCTTTTAATAGGTATAGGTTTAATAATCATAGGGTGGTTTCTGATAAATCCCGGGACTTTAATTAAAAATGAATTATCTTGGTTAGTTTATGCTGTGGGGGTTCAATTAATCCTATTTAGCTCTTTATTTTCCATCGAAAAATTGGAATTAGTTGCTCTTAGCAAAAAATATCGATTTTTCTATTTTTTCTCCTTTTACTCGTTTTCGATTTTTCTTCTTCATTATCCTATATATTTTCTATTTCCGAATTCGCTAAGTCTATTAGAGTTTTTCATAATAATCCCTATTATTATTCTATTAATTGGATTTGGATTAAGAATAATTTATAATAAATTGGGTGTAAATTTTTCTTTAAAATATCAAATTTCTCGTTTAGCAACCAAAGTTGCATATTCCATAGAAGAATATCGGGAGAAGGGAAAGGATAAACAAATAGAATCGATAAAATCCTATTAAATTCGAAATTCATTTTAATACAATAATAATTATTGGTTCTTGCCCCCATTGCCGCGCTTTAATGTGTCCGCTCTCTCTGCGAGGATCTCTTTTACCCGGCTCTTATCCTCGGAATACCAGCGTAGCGCCATAATCCATAAAACAACGCCTGGCAGAATGCAGAAAACAATTATTAAAACGGAGAGTTGATAATTCTTGTTGCTAAGGGTTAGTAAGATCCCGCATAAAGTGGGACCAATTCCCCGCCCAAAGGCTTCAAGAAATTGATTCCAAGATACAATCTGACCCTGAGCTTCGGGTAAGTTGATCTCCTGTAATACCGGGCTTTGATTTGAGATGTATAGAGAAAATAATGAGCGAGAGATAAAGAATAAGACTCCCATTTCCCAGATAATTGGTAGTGTAAGGAGATATAAAATATTTTTCCCTTGAGCTGGAGTTAAGGGAACCCAAGGAAGGAAAAAGAAGAGGGCAAAAGTAGCTAACCCTCCTGCTATTGAAATCACGATGACGGGCAACCTATAGATACTATGCTTTTCGGCGAGTTTATCGCTCATACGTGCGAAGATGAGTTGGGAGAAAATCCCACCTGTGAGTCCAAAGACAACTAAGAACACACTTGTGCTGAATTCAGAAATATTAATTGGAGGGTTTTGGATAAAGTTTAAAATAAGAAAATTCAGACTTGACATAAGAATCCAGGTGAAAATTCCTTCAATTAAAGCGACTAAATTAGTCTTACTAAGCATAGTTTGCTTGATTGTATCTTTATTTATCTTAAAATCATAACTAATGCAATCATCTTGGAGGATATGGTAGAGTTCGTCATGTAATGCCCCTCTTTTTGGGTCCTCGGTGTGAATCGCAAAAATAAAGCCCGCAATGAGGATTAAAATCCCAATCCCCCAAAAATAATATCTCCATAACCCTATTTGAACTAAAAATGCAACGAATACCCAGCCAGATATATTAGTACTTCTTCGAATTATCTCATACGTTCCGAAAAATCGACTTCTGCGGTTTTGAGGGACAATATCATTAGAAATCGAAATCACCGCGGGCCAACTCCCTCCAGAAAAAAAGCCAAAAACCGAGACAAGCAGTAAAAAATATAGCCAAGAATAGGCTCCCATCGCTTCCATAGCAAATCCTAATAGGAGCATAGGGGCCCCCCTAAAAATTGAAATAATTATAATGATAAGTCGCCGAGAATACAGGTCAATCAATCTTCCAAAAATTAATCCTCCCACCGCAGAGCTCCACGATAGCATAGAATATAAAAGACCCATCTCGAGAAAGTGAGTAACCTCTCCGGGCCAAAAGATCTCAGAAAGGGGGACAATGAGGACAATAAAACTCCCGTAAGCAATTGATTGAAACCCATTAAGTAGATATAAAGGCCACAATTTTCGATTATAGGAGGTGTTTTTCTTAGACATTGAGGCGATGATTTTTAGATTTATTAATTCCAAATAACAGTATTATTAGATATTTTTTTAAAATGAGTATAACCATTTTAACATTTCTACCGAAAGAATTTCTCTCTATTTTAGAAAAGGAGATTCATAATTATTGGAGATATCATCAATCAATCCATATCGAACCCAAAAAGGGCTTCCGTTAAGTTTGGAGTTGTTCAAGATCTCCGATAAAAAATAAAGGATATATTATTCTTTTAATTAATTTTAAATAATTTGAAAAATAAAATCTTCATTAGTGGACTCATTATAATAATTGTAGTTTTATTAAGCGGAATTGGAATAATTCTTCTGCTCGATAATATCCTTTTCCCAGATTCGACTGTTTTAAACAGAGATATTGAGCTCAACTTTTCCAATTCCAACGCCTATACATTCGTAAAGAATCAGACCGAGGACATTGGATATCGCATTCCTGGAACCCCAGAGAGCCAAGAATGCATTGAGTTCTTTATTTCAAAATTCCAACAGATTGATTCCAATTTTACATATGTCTATCATAATTTTACAGTTCATAATACAAATTGTTGCAATGTATTGTTTAAAATGAATGAGGGATATGATAATATCCTAATTTTAGGGGCGCATTTTGATTCTAGAGTGAGGGCAACCAAGGATAGTCATGATAGGAGTGCCCCCGTACCTGGTGCTAACGATGGGGCCAGCGGGTGCGCAGTTTTATTAGAGTTAGCCCGAGTATTATATTTAAGAAGAGTTAATCTGAATTGTGAAATTTGGTTTCTGTTTTTTGATGCCGAAGATCAAGGGTTAGATAATGAGTACGGAATAGAGGGGTGGGATTGGTGTGAAGGTTCAACTAAGTTTGTAAATGAAATGGGCCTTTTTTATAATTCTTCCCAAGAAATATTCGAATGTATGATATTATTAGATATGGTGGGGGGGTCGAATTTACGATTCATTAATGAATTATATTCAACCTCATCTCTCCTCAATGAAATCTTCGCCACGGGAAGGAGTCTTGGATATATTAACGCATTTCCTACGTCTCCAGATTCAAATCGCATTACAGATGATCATATAAGTTTTGTCAGTGCGGGAATTTCTTCTGCGGATTTGATAATAAATTTTTGGAATAACCCTTCTTGGTCCTACCATCATACAACTCAAGATGATCTTACCCATATTTCGGAGGATAGCTTAGAAATTACCGGCAAAACCATCGAACAGTTCATTTATAATAACTTCTATGCAATATCGGGAACATTTTATAGGACTAATTACCCGTGGAATATTGATCATAATCTAATAAAGATAGATCTCACAGATCAAATTATTCTTTATTCTTTAGGGATAGGGCTCGTTGGGATAGTGTTTATTGGATTTAAGATAAAAATTCAGAAAAGAATAACTGAAAGAGAATGAATTTCTTTTTGGAAGAGGGTTTTTTTATTTTTCAATATTCATCAAATTCTTGAATGTTTTGATTCAAAATTATATC
>CAZDJH010000078.1:10935-12265 GCA_964505645.1 uncultured archaeon
ATTTATAAAGATTGATATGATAGGATTATTTATATTGATGAATAAATAATTATTCCAATTAAAAAATAATAATTGGTTGGATTTAACCATGGTATTAAATTTAGACGGATTTTTGGATGGAATCTCCGCTTTGGGTGTGTTAATCGCCAGTATTACAATTGGTACATATTATCTCTACAAGGATCATAAATTACGGGTTATGCTTTTGAGATATGCGGGAATCATGATCTTTTTATTGGGGTTATTATGGTTAGGACCCACGGCTGATTTTATTGTAAAATCAATAACTGGATATAATCTAAATCCCATTTGGATGTATGCCATTTTAAGTTATATATGGGTTCCACCAGCCGTCTATATGGGAATTCTTATATCGGGTGATATTATACTTCGCAAGCAGAAATGGCTCCTTCTTTTGATAGTGCTAATTGGCGGAGTGATTTTCGAAATAGGAATACTTTTCTTTCCGTTTCAAGATTATTCTTTTACCTATAACGTACCCGAGCAAGGCATAATTGATGCATTGTTAAATCATGGGTTTTTTCCGTTCTATATCTTGGTTCTGTTTTTATTAATGATCTTCTTTTTTAATGGCGTTGGAATACTCAGAAAAGCAATTAAAGGCTCTAAAGACCTTCGTAAACGGCTATTTTTTTTGGGAGCTGGGTTTATGCTCTTTGTTATCGTGGTTCACTTCGATACAATCATGCCTCCCGGTATCTTTCTCCCCATTGTACGTCTCTTAATTATCGTAAGCGAAATAATGTTTTATATTAGCTTAAGACCCCTGTCCTAAAGTATGGAAATTTTGTTTAAATCTTAATAAAACTGTGAGTTAATCGCTCAGAAAGTTTAATTGGGGGATTTAAAATAAATACCAGCAAATAAAATAAGGAAAGCCCTTAAGTTATAGTTAACCATGCCAATAGCCGATTGAGGCTCCACACAGCGGACAAGCCTTTCCTCCCCCGGGATAAGGGGGCGCCTTTTGTTCCATACAGTTTAGACAGAAAAGCTTTCCACATCCGGTGCATTGATATCCCGTGCGATTAACTGCCGACAATTTGTCCATTAATTCGGCACCCGAACCGATAAATGGTCCCGAAGGCGCCCTATCTAAAGCTTCTTGTCGTTTTAATAAACCAGCACCACATAGAGTACATGTACTACTTTTTAATCCGCCTTCATTTTTTTTCCAGAATGGCATGATTATCATTAGGTTGTATTTTATTTAAATATTTACCATTATTGGGCGAGAAAGCACCGACTTTTAGGGCGGTGATAAATCGCATTTTATAACTCATTAATTCAAGACCCTCATAATATTTAA